>JAQUMP010000157.1 GCA_028718065.1 Chitinivibrionales bacterium
AACGCCGGAGACGTTATCGTCGCCTTGTCCACGAGCGGCAAGACGCGCGAGATCATCGAAATGCTCGAACTCTCCAGCCACATGGGCGTGCACGCCACCATCGGCATTACCTCGCACCCCGATTCACCCATCCGCGCACTCTGCACGGTGGTCATTAATATGGGCGCGATCAAGGAACCCTGCATGCTGGGGCTTACGCCGTCGGCCAGCTCCACGGTCATGATCGGCATCGGCGACGCGCTGGCCTTGTGCGTCATGGAAAAACAGGGCTTTACGCGCGAGCAGTTCGGACTGCGCCATCATGGCGGTTACCTGGGCCAGAAAGCCAAGCAGACCAGTTTGTGAAGAAACACCCTGTCATGCGCCAGTCAGCGGATTTTTTAATCATCGGCAGCGGCATCGCGGGGTTGAGCTTTGCCATCCACGCCAGCCGTTTCGGCAGCGTGATCGTCATTACCAAAAAAAACGACAGCGAATCCAATTCCAACTATGCCCAGGGCGGCATCGCCTCGGTAATCGATCCCCTTGACAAATTCGAAAGCCACGTCGCGGACACTCTTACGGCGGGCGCCGGACTGTGCAACGAGGAGGCCGTGCGCGTGATGGTGCAGGAAGGGCCCGACCGCATCCGCGAGCTTATAGAATGGGGCGCCGCGTTTTCCACCTCGCTTAAAGCCATCAATCCATACAAACTCGACCTGGCGCGCGAAGGCGGCCACTCGGCGCACCGCATCGTGCACGCGCACGATCTTACCGGCCGCGAGGTGGAGGCCACGCTGCTCGGTATCGTGCAGCGCCTGCGCAACGTTACCGTATACGAAAACCATTACGCCATCGAGCTCATTACCAACCATCATTGCCGCCGCCGCGCCCCAAACCGCTGCCACGGGGCCTTTGTGCTGGACACCATGCGCCGCAAAATCTTTACGGTGCGCGCCAAATATACCTTTTTATCAACCGGCGGCGCCGGGCGGATTTACCTGCATACCACCAACCCCGAAATCGCCACCGGCGACGGGGTTGCCATGGCCTACCGGGCCGGGGCGGCCATCGCCGACATGGAGTTTATTCAGTTTCATCCCACGACGCTATACCACGAGCAGGGCCGTTCGTTTCTGATTTCGGAGGCGCTGCGCGGCTATGGCGCGGTGCTTAAGGACCGGCAGGGCCGCCAGTTCATGAATGCCTGCCACGCCCTGGGCTCGCTGGCCCCGCGCGACGTGGTGGCGCGCGCCATCGACCGCGAAATGAAAACCACCGGCGCGCCGTGCGTGTTTCTTGACATTCGGCATGCTTCCGCGGCGCGCACCCGCGCCCAATTTCCCTATATTTACAAACGCTGCAAGGAGTACGGCATCGACATTACGCGCGACCTTATCCCCGTGGTGCCGGCGGCGCATTACCTTTGCGGCGGCATACGCGTAAACGTAAACGGCGCCTCAACCATTCCCAACTTGTATGCCGCGGGCGAGGTAGCGTGCAGCGGCGTGCACGGCGCCAACCGCCTGGCCTCCAATTCCATGCTCGAGGCCCTGGTGTTCGCCCGGCGCGCGGCGCAGGAGTGCGGGCGAAAACTTGCCGCAACAAAGCGTATCGCGGCCGCGGAGGTGCGAGCCTGGGACGACCGGGGCACGCACGACACCGACGAATGGATCCTGCTGGCCCACAATTTTGTGGAGATCCAGACCGTGATGTGGGATTACGTGGGCATCGTGCGTTCGAACCTGCGCCTGGAACGCGCCATCCGCCGCATCAATTTTCTGGAGCAGGAAATCGAAAACTATTACAAACGCACCAAGATTACCCCGGCGCTCCTGGAGCTGCGCAATGCCGTGACTACCGCCAAACTGGTGGTGTTATCGGCGCTGCGCCGCCGCGAAAGCCGCGGGCTGCACTATACCACCGATTATCCCGACAAAGACGACCGCCGCTTCCTCAAGGATACTATCCTCCGTAAACGCATCGCCTGATTTTATCCGGCGCTTGACCCGCTCTTGCAAGCAGTGGTATAATCTGGATTGCTTTTATTAACTTGCGGGAAACAACAAGGAGACCCTTTCATGAATCATCGCTTTTTTTTAATCGTGTCGGTTATTGCCGTGGTCCTCGTTTCGTTTTGCACGAAAAAAGCCGACCGGGCGCCCGCGCCCGCTCCGGCGCAAATTCCGGTTGTCGCCAAAAGCAAGGACACCGTTTCCCTTATAAAGCCGCCCGAATGGACCCGCGCGCCGGTGAGCCGTTGCACGCAAAATCGCCGTTTGGTGGATACGATCAGTGCCCACGACCCGGAAAACGGCATTGTTACCTATGAGCTTATTGCCGCGCCCCAGGGCTATAAACTCGACCAAAAAACAGGTGTTATTACGTTTACGCCGCGCACAAGCGGCGTGCAGGATGTGCATATCCGCGCCGTAAATGCTCAAGGCGCGGCGGCCGATTTGCAGTATCAATTGACAATTGCTCCGGCCGCGGCGCCCGCTAAAAAATTGCCGGGCAAAATAACGGCGGCGCTGCGCGCCCCCGAACCGGCCCCCAAGGCCGATACCATAGTCCCAGGCAAGCCGCCAACGAAAAGTCTTGATACGCCCGTGGTGGCAGCTAAAATCAAGCAAGCGCCGGCCGCCGACACCGTCCGGCCCGCGGCAGTTGCGCCCGATACAGCCAAAAAAATCGTCCCGCAGGAGAAAAAGGTCACGGCGCCCGCCACGGTAAAGGCGGGCGGGCCATATCTGGCGCGCGTGGGCAGGCCCATTACCGTGGAGGGTGCGGTGCATAGTCCCGATAGTAAAGTGGTTGAATACGCCTGGGATTTTAACGGCGACGGCGTTTACGAATGGAAATCGGCCACGACCTCCCGGGCGCAAGCCGCCTTTAAAAAGTCCGGCGCCTATACCATTAAACTAAAAGCCACAACAGCCGACGGCAAAGAGACCGTGGATTCCGCTCAGGTAACGGCCGGCAATACTCCGCCCAAAGCGCATGCCGGCGGTCTTGCAATTGTGGCAAATCCCGGCCAGAAGGTAAAACTAAACGGCATCGGCACCGACCCGGACAGCAACATCGTTAAATACGAGTGGGACTTTAACGGCGACGGCGTTTACGAATGGGCCAGCGCCACCACGGGGGTCGTGAGCCATGTTTTTAAAAAATACGCGGTGGCCGTCTTGAGAGTGACCGATGCCGACGGCGCCGCCGGCACCGACAGCGTGCGCATCGTGATCTGCCCGGACGACATGCGCACCATCCCCGGCGGCAAATTCTGCATCGATACCTACGAATGGCCCAACAAGCGCGGCAAGATGCCCCTTGTAAATATTACCAACGCCGAGGCCGAGCAGGCCTGCCGCACGGCGGGCAAGCGCCTGTGCACGGCCAACGAGTGGATCATGGCCTGCCAGGGCAAGGAGCAAAACGTTTACCCGTACGGCCCCGAATTTGAAGTTGACAAATGTAATACCCTCGGCAACAAGTGGAGCGCCAAAAAGCTCTCCGAGTCCGGCCAATTCGGCGAGTGCGTGAGCCCCTACGGCGTGCATGACATGAGCGGCAATGCCGGTGAATGGACCTCGTCGGGAGAAGGAAGCCAGCGCGCGATCATGGGCGGATCGTGGGAAAACGGCGGCCGCGGCAGCGAATGCAGCGCATCCATAGCGGTGGACAAAGACAGAAAGTATTTTTATGCCGGATTTAGATGCTGCAAATAACAAAGCCAAATATTTTAGAATGGTTTACCGCCCAAAACCGCTGGTGGCTTGCGCTCGCGGCGGGGCTTTTGTATCCGCTGTGCCTGCCGCCGTTTAGCGGCCAGACCCACCGGGCGTTTGCATTTTTCCCGCTGCTGAGTCTGGTCGCCTTTGTTCCGCTCTTTATCTTTGCGCTGGCGCCCTCGCTAAAGCGCGCGTTTTTTTATTGCTACCTCTTCGGCGCGGCCTGTTGCATTGGTCAATATTATTGGATCATATTCGACACCGCCGAGGGCCTTTGGTACTTAATTATTATCGGACTGGTTTTAATATCGCTTTTCATCGCGCTTTTTTATGTCGGCGCGGCGCTCTGTTTTCGCATTTTTTACCGCCGTTCTCCCTGGTTGGCAATCGCCGCGACCCCGGCGGCGTGGGTAGCCATAGAGTATGCGCGCGGCATGGGCGAATTTTCGTTTCCCTGGACCTTAAGCGGATACTCACTGGGCCAGATTTTGCCGCTGGCGCAACTTTCGTCGCTGACCGGTGTTTACGGCCTCTCGTTTTTAACAATCCTGGCGAATGTGCTTATTGTCAATATTATCCTCGATTGGGGCAAGGGCCGGGCGCTTAAAAAAAACATCTTGCCGCTTCTGGTCCTTTTGTGCGGTTTTATCGCCGTGTACTTTTGGGGTGCGCAGCGTTGCCGGCGGCCTCTTACCGGAGAGAGCGCTTCCATTGCGCTCATTCAGAACAATATCGACCAGAACCATTGGGGCAATAATTCGCTGGACACTGCCCTGGCAATTACCGAGGCGATGGTTTATTCCGCCGCAATAAAAAAACCCGACCTTATCGTTTTGCCGGAGAGCGGGATCTTTTGCTATCTGGCGCGCACGGCGGGCGTCAAGCGCCAGGTGGTAAACTGGTTCGATTCCACCCATATTCCCCTTGTGCTGGGCACCCTGCATTGGAACGTGGCTCCGAAAAGTTCATCGTATCCGTACCTGGTTTACAATTCGGCATTTTTGCTGGATTCGGGCAGCCTTCGCGCTGTTGCCCGCGACGGTCCAACCTATCCTTTCGACCATTACTTTAAAATAAAATTAGTGCCTTTTTCCGAGGCCATTCCGTTCCAGGGAATCTTCCCCATTTTAAGCCGGGTGAACCTGGGCCAGGCCGATTTTAAAAGCGGCAAAGACACCACGATCTTTGCCATCGGCGCTAAAATCCGCGCCGTGCCGCTGATCTGCTACGAAATCATCTACCCCGATTTTGTGCGCAACTGCGTTAACCGCCGCCCGGATATTAACCTTTTGGTAAACATTACCAACGACGGCTGGTTCGGCAGATCGAGCGGCCCGTATCAACATGCGATCATGTCGCGCCTGCGCTGCATCGAAAACGGCATTGCCCTGGCGCGCTGCGCCAACTCCGGCGTGAGCATGCTTACCGACGCCTACGGCCGCACCACGCTGCGCAGCGGTCTTTACATAAGAGATGTCGTGGCCGGGCAGGTACGTTTGGCGCGGGTAAAAACCTTTTATTCGGCGCATGGCGATTGGCCGGCGCTTTGGTCGTGGATTTTAGCGCTGGGGGCATTCGTGATGGTATTCGGCAGGAGCCGGAAAAGATTAAAATAAATTGCTTTGATCAAGGCAAAGTCGAAAAAAGAAGCGTCCGTGGTGCACGGTTTTTATGTAATCGCAGAGCGGTTCCGGTTGAACGCACTTACAGCCGAGTTTATTGGATGACCCGGCAACGAAGCGGTAAATACTCCATGGGAATATTCGAAAGAGTCATCGTCATTGGAACTTTGCGCCTGATGCAGCCATAGGTCCCACCAGGATAAAAATTCATCCTCGGACAGATTCTTAAGATCAAGGTCTTCTTCGCTTAAAAACTGGTCTTTAAAGGGGAGTGTCATCGGACAACTTCGTCGGTTTGAAGGGCAACGATTTAAGCGCGTTTTCCACAATAATCGAATGCGCTTTTAAAAGGGGCATTTCCGCGATTTGTTTCTCGATATCGGGCCAGGCATCCGACCATGCTTTCGCCGCATCCATATAGCCCGCGAGCCGCCGTTCGTTTTTATGGATAAGCATGCGGCGTTCCCGGTCAAGGGATTTTTCGATATCCTCCAGGGTCCCGCCGGCGTCGGAAAGAACCGGCCTCCGAGCGGAAAACTTTTTGAAAACTTCGGGAAAACAATCGGCCATTTCCTTTAACTCACGCGCGCTTCGTGAGTATAATATCCGTTCCTCGGTTTTTTTCATTTTCCGGGCCAATTCCCCAATGATTGCATAATCCTTCTCCCGGTTGGTTTTCTTGAGTTCCGCAAGAACGGTAAGGTTTACAAAAGGAATTTCAGCGGCCTTGTTTTCTTCCCACAGGGCGGTAAGTTCTTCGGGCGAAATACGTGGCGGCCGTGAAACGAAATCCGTTCGCACCCGTAAATTATCATGATAAAACTCAAAGTGCGAACTCCAGCCTCCCCGCAACCATCGTTCGTCAAAAGGCGCGCCGAAGCGATAGCGCGCGTTAAATCGGCCAAGGACCGATTTGATAAATTCGATGGATTCCGTATCTTCACGGACGATCCAATCCCCGTCTTTGCTCATCATGGCTATTCGATGCAAAACCGCGGCTTGGCCGGAGCTTAAAATAGCCCGCAACTTTCCCTGGTTGAATTGACGCGTAAGGAGCAGATAGATGGTTTCCGAATGCATGAGATAAATATATATTACGCATCTCTCTTTTTGGATCAAAGCAATAGTCCATAGGTCAGCGTTTCTAACGCTTAACATTCCAATGCATCAACTCTCCAATCTGTTAACCTCTCCGTTTACCCGTCCGAATCCCCATCCAAATTGCCGGCCGATACGTCACCCGGGCAAAACAGATGTAATAATTGATCGTGTTTAAGAATGTTTACACTTGAAAATCCAACCGATTCCGGGTATAATTGTATTGTCGATAATATAGCTGACGGATTGGAAATTTCGTTTAGCAATAGCCCTGAAAAGAGAAAACCATGTCTCCCTAAGTGTTCGTAGAATGAAAAAGTCATTCCTCATATTTCTTCTTTTCTTCCTGCTCCAGCTTGGCCTTGCCGCGCCTATTATCGCCGCCGACGCCGAGGTTACGTGGGGCACGCCCACGGGTATTTCGGCCGACGCCGATGTTTCTACCACGGGTTCGTTCGTGTATGCCTACCGCATAGGCTGGAGTTCTTTTTCATGTCCCGGCAATGTAACGATTAACGGCGTTACCTTTACAGGCGCGTATTGGTCGGGCGGCGCTTTTACCGGCTCGGGCGGCGCTTTAACCGACCTAACCGCTACTGCCTGGTGCTGGGCCGGCGGCGACGGCGACGGCAGCTATGCCGGCGCTCCTTATACGAGTTTAAGCTCGGCTTACCAGGACCTGTTGCATGGCGCCGTTTTTTCGCTTACCGGCAATCCTAATTTTATCCTGAATAACCTTACAACCGGCACTCAGTATCAGGTTCAGATCTGGGTCAATTACTCCGGCAATTACGGCACCTCCTACACCGAGAGCATAACCAGCGGCGGCCAGAGCGTAACCTTGTATCTGGACAACCCTTCCGGCTCCGGTCAGGTGGGCCAGTGGGTCACCGGCACTTTTACGGCCA
>JAQUMP010000158.1 GCA_028718065.1 Chitinivibrionales bacterium
TGGCGGCCGCCAGCTTTGGATAGGCTTGGGACGGCACGCTCAGCGTTGCCGCCGGCAGCGCCGCCGTTAAGGCCAAACAAAATAGAGGAACGGCACCCAAGACCCGCCAAAAGTTCCCGCATTTGTCCTTCATGAAAATATCCTTTTTTAGAATGTCCGGTTTACTTGCTTTCCTTTTGCAATTTCTCTAATTTTTCTTTGGCTTTGTCGATCTGGTTTTGCAATTCCTGCTCTTTATTTTTGCCCTCCTGGGCCGTCTTGTTCAGATTGGTTTGTTGATGGACTTTGGCAAGAGTCGCCCGGGCATAATCGACGTCCTCTTTGAGAGATGCCAGATTTTTGCCGAACAAGTTCAGGCGCTGGTAATGGTCCATGAAGCGGGAATATTCATCCAGCTTTTCCTTGATCTGAATTTGCGGCGCATGCAGGCGCTCCACCTCGCGCGTGGTATCGGAGGCTTTGAGCTCGCCTTTGCGCGCGAATTCCACGAATTTGGCCCCGAGCGAATCGTAGGAAGCGCGGTTGCCCTGATACGCGGCGCGCATGCCCGCGAGCGAATCCTGCATCGCCTCGTATAAGTCAAGCTTGTGTTTGGCCTGGTCCAGAATGTCCGAGGCTTTTGCGTAGTCCTTCTGCAGCATGCGTCCGTACGCCTCTATCAGCCCGCCTTCGGCCTGGGGCAGCATGTCGGCCGCCGCCGAAGCGATCTGCTGGCCGTACTTAATGCAATCATCCCATTGTTTCTCCCGGATGGCCGACCATCCGAGCCCCAGGAGTGCGTCCTCGTAATAAACGCTGGCCGGCGCCACCAATTGGAGCGCGCGCACCGCTTTGGACAGGGCGCCCTGCTCGTAATACAAATAGCCCATTAAGAGAAACGACCGGCCGTTGAGGTCCGTTTCGGCCTTGGCCTTCGGTTCCAGCACAATGCTGTTTGTCAAGGCCGAAATCGCCGCGGTGGTATCGAGGCCCTGGATCATCTGGATGACCGCCATGGTATGCTGCGCAAACGGAAAATCGGGATGACCGACGGGAATCTGGCGCAGCATCTGGACCGCATCGGTATAATTCTTTTGCTTAAAAAAGGTCTGGGCCATAAGGTAGCGGCCGTGATTTAAAACGGAATCGGGCGTGGCGGCGATAAGCCCCGATTTGTCCTTGGCGGCCGTGAGCAGCGCGTACTGGTTGGTCACGCCCAGATGATCGTTCTGCCGGTACGAAAGGCGCATCAGGCCCAGGGTGGCGCGCGGGGAAACGTCGCTCGACGGAAAATCGGCGATGGCTTCATCGTAGTGGACCCGGGCCACATTACGCATGTCAAGCGCTTCGAGGCATTCGCCCATGTAGTATAGCACCTTGTCGGCCTTGAAAAAAGTCGGGTAATTGGCGTTGATCTGGGCGAAGATACAATAGGCGTCCCAGTATTTGCCGTTGGAATAAAGTATCATGGCCTTTGTGTAAAGGTCGTTGGGCAAAAAATCGAGCACCTGCACCAGTTTTAAGGCAAAATTCTCCTCGCGATGCTTGCCGACGCCTACCCGAAAGTAAAGCGAATGCGAAAGCGCAAGCCCGTTGGCCAGATCGTCGCGAAATTGGTAGGTAAAGGCGAAATCGCGGCCGCTGTTAAGCTGGATGGCGTTCAGCCCAAGGCCGATTCCCCAGAAATCAACGCCGTCCTTGCCGAAACCGGCATAGGGCGTAACTTCGAACAGACGCCAGGGCCAGAACCCTATGTCAAGCAACAGGTTTTGCTGGGTCAAAGCGGTTCCGTTTACAAAATCAGAAGATTGGGCCGAAAAATCCATGATATCGTACTGGGCGTCGGCGCTGATTAGATTTTCGAGATAGGTTGAGTGATAATTTATCCGCAGCGTCCCGCTGTTGACATTGGAAGTGGAACTAACGGTAACGGGGTCGCTGTACATAAGCCCCAGCACATGATTTCCCAACGCAGGATCGCGGAGCAAACGGTAGGTCAAGGCAATGTCCGGAGAAAAGGCCGTGATCGGCGCCCCAAAGTTCGCCAAAGAGAGCATTTTAACGTTGATGCCGAGGCTCAACTGTTTCCAGGGGTTTACGGCATAGGAGAGCAGCGCGCATATATTATTGTTCTGGGAATTGGCGCCTTGACTGATAGTATTCGTGGCTGGGTCCCAAATGCCGTTCGGCACCGATATGCCATTTTCCGCCACCACGCTCAGGCCGATGGATTGGCGCAAACCGACGGGCATGATATACCCGGTTTCCCACAGGTGCGCCACCTGGTCCGGCGAAAGCGCAAAGACGCCCCGCACGGAAGCATAATCCTCTTCGGTCATGAAGGCCGGATTCGTTAAAGGACTATGGATGCCGAAAAGCTGGCGCCATTGATTTGAAACCAGAAATTCATTTAATAGCCCGCCGGTTGCCGCGCACAACGGCGCCAGGCCGCCGGCAATCAGGACGATCGCGCCGATCGTTCGGCGTATTTTGCCTGAATGTAAAGGCCGGAGATACGCGGGTGGATAATGAGCCCGGAAACGACCGGTGTGCTTCATCGTTTCACTCCTATCCGAATTTTTTGGGTTGATTTCTTTTGCACATTGTCCTTGATTTCGATGACGGCAAGGTAGGTCCCTAAGGCGACATTTCTCCCGTCCTGATTGCGTCCGTCCCAGACAAAATAGAGACGCTGGGTCGCGCCGTCAAAAACCATGGGCCGGTTTTTAACGACCGTATTCATAACAACGTCGTAAATTGAGACCGTGCCGGTAAGCTGGATATTCTGGCTGGTGCGCGGCGAAATCTCCGCGGTAATCACCTGGCCCTGAAGGCTGCCTGCGATGGTCTGAAGCTGGCTTTTGTCAATGCCGCTTAACCCCAGAACATAGGCGGGGACCGCCGATTTTCCGGGCTCGTAGGGGTTGTTGACCGCGCGCGCCACGAGCGCGTACGGCACCACGTAATTGCGGATGGTAATGGAGTCGGCGCCCGGATGGCCCACGGCATATTTGAGCGTGATCCCAGCCCGGGAATTACTCAGGGACAATACGACCGTTTGATCGGGTTTTATAACGGTTGACAAAGGGGCGGTAATGACGACAATGGCCGAATCCTGCCCGCTTTGCAGGACCACGGAATCCGCGACCCGCTGGTAATCCGAGTCCGGCCTGGCGCTCCCTCCTAAAGTAAAGTAAACCGTGGCCAGCCCCAGGGTATCGCTGCGATGGATGATAAACTTTGCCGAACCCCCGTTGGCCGACAGCGCCCGGACCGGCGCAATAACCGTGGCAAGGGGCATTCTTTCCGTAATGGTTACCGTGGCGACGGCCGGTACGCCCGCGGAATAGGGGGAGATGCCGGTCACGGTGAGAATGACCGTTTTATCGGTCCCTCTCACGCTGTCGAGCTTGGGAATAATGTCGAGCGTGGCGGTGTGGCTGCCGTGCATAAACACCACCGAGTCCGGAATGTTCCTATAATTAAAACCGTTGGCCGCGGTGCCGCCCACGCTAAAGTGGACCGCGAGTACGCCCGCGGTGTCGTCCCGCGTAAAGGTAAAGCGCCCCGTGTCGCCGCCGTATTCGGTGGTAGGGATGGTGGCCGCAACCGTAACGCTATAGGTGTCCCGGCAGCTCAGCGCGATGTTCGTATCGGCCGGCAGGGCGTCGCTGCGCTTGACAACAAAGGAAACATTAAAGGTGGTGTCCAATTTGTTGCTTGCGGCATCGACCATGTGATAAGTGATCTTGTAGGTAAAGGGCGTGGTATTCGGCTGAAGCGGAAACGGCTTGGCGAAGACGACATTGGCGCCGGACGAAACGGGAATACTATCGTTGACCGTGAGGGTCGGCGGCGTTCCCTGCGGAACAAACAGGACGGTTTGCTGCACATACCCCAAAAGAATGTTCGTGATCGTATCGCGCTGCGAAACACTGGTGGCGATAGTCTGGATTTTACTCTTGGGGTTTGAAGTTGAGTAGCCGTTGTTGGCGATGTTGGTAATCATGTTCACGATGCTCTGCGGTCCAGGACCGCCGCTGTTAAAAAAAATCGAGTAGGTCGTGGGCATGCCGGTCCCGGCTTCGAATTGGTTGGCGGGCGCTCCGGCCGAATCGATTCCATTCGGCGCACCATCGGAGAGAAATACCACGAACTGGTCCGCTTTGGGGTTAACGGCATTAGTCAAGGAGGCGCGCACGGCGTCGAAGGCGACATTGATATTGGTATACCCAAGCGTCGTGAAATTTGGTTTGTAAATCAGGTCGGCGTAGGTGCTCGGACCGGCAGTCACCGTATCGATCGCCAGGACGGCTTTAATGATGTCTTTTCCGTAAATACCATTGGGGTGTTGCGGGTCTTTATAGAGGCTGTCTAATTTTAAAAATTTCATATAGGCCTGATTGGGCTGATTATCCACGGTGGCCGGCAGGCGTTGAAAATAGGCGCTGAAATATTGGGTCGAAGTCGCGTCCAGATCGAGAAAATCATCGAATACCACCAGGGACACCTCGACATTCGGTGATTTTATAAACAGCGAATCCAAAAGGTCCCTGGTTACGGAAAAGCGGTAGCCCCATTGATCGGACGGCTGACTGCCCAGCCGCATGGTTTGCGAATTGTCGATGACGAATACAATCGAGGAAGGAGCTCCGCCGCCCAGAACATTTTGATACACCTGGGCGGGTTGACAGACATGAACATTTCCGGACATGGCAATAACGGTGTTGGGAACAATAATCGTTTTACCGTTGTATGTTTCGGGGCAATTGTCAAGACTAAAGGTGCAGAGTTGCGAGGCCGAAACGGCCGTTGCCGCAAGGACCAGCGCCAAAAACCGGGAGGCTGAAATTGAAAATTTGTAATAATTTTGATAACGATTAATAACGCCCATTGCGCTCTCCTTTTGCCCCGGCGGGATGGAATCCTGTAAACGAATACGGCGATTATTGAAACGGTTAAGCTGACGGGAACTTTTTTCAAGGGTGCCGGGCGGCGCGTTTGAGTCGTTCCTTTACGCACGAAATTTATTTCCGCAGGGCGCCCTTCACACCCATTTTCCGCAGAACAACTTAAAAAAGAAATATAGATATTACTGCATATTATTGTCAAAAAATTAAACGTTTATATCGTTTGCGGTTTTATCGCGAACTAAAATATAAGGGGGTCGTTTTTTAGGAAAGGGCCGGATTATTTAGAAAGAAAAGTCGGCGCTCACGACCGGTACGGGACGGCTTCCGCAGGCGATGGCTTCGAGCAGGTTCCACACGTTCACCAATTCGCCGGGGATGTTAATGGCAGGCAGATTATCCTGGGCAAAGCGCTTGAGGATCGTATTTTCTTTAATATGATAAAAGTAGTTTTTAAAAACAGGGAGCCACTCTTTTTCATTAAAAGAACCGTTAACGATATCGGCTTCGGCCGCATCGACCAGGTGGTGCATGGAAAGATATATAAAGACATGTTTCATCGAAATTGCATCCCCGAGATTTTTCATAGATATTACCCCGGACCGGCCGCCGACCAGAACGGCGTCACCAATAAATATTATCATGATTCAGGAAACGATGCAAGGGGAAAATCACCACGAAGCGGCAAGGGGGTCGGCGGCCTTAAAAAGCGATTATTGGGCTATTCCCGACAGGATGTTTCTATAATAATTTTCGTTAGCCGCGAATTTTTGGGCATAGTTCCGGACGATTTCATCGGGGACAAGGGGAGGGGGTTTGCGCAAGTTCTGTGAGATTGCGGCACGGAAAAGGGTATATAAACAGATTATTGCGCTGGGGTCAACATGGAACCGGCGTTGCCAGTTTCTTATAAGAAAAGGAAGCGGGAGGCCGGAATATTCGGCCCACTCTTCCACGGTCAGGGGCAGGCGCTTTTTTAAGACTGTTATATAATGAACAAGATAATTACTTTCGATGGTCGTACGTCCCTGGGTAATCAGGCTATCCAGAAAATAGTCGTTGATAAGATCCAGGAAGGTATCGGCGTTTTTTATGGGCTTAAGCTCTATGGCCACGGCACCGTAACTGTTGACGGTAAAGCCTTTTTCTAAGGAATCCATGGAACTGACCACGACAAAGGGAACATTTTCCGAAAATTGCTTAAGCAGAAAATATTCGTCGGGCTGCGATTCGTCGCGCAGCAGCTCGGTGATTGCCAGAAAAATGCGGCGCCCGGAACGCAGGATTTTTTCGGCCTCGGCCGGCGTAGAAGCGCTCAGCGGCGAATAAAAAGGACAGCTTGCAAAAATGTCCTTATATCGCGCCTGGTAGGAAACATCACGATCAAGAACAAGGATCGAAACGCTATTGTCTAAAAAATGTAGATTCCATTCCTGCATATATAACGATCATGGAATGTTGTTATGAAAGGCCCCGTACGCCTGGGGCTTGCGCTCCTCATTAATATGCACTGTGCTAAATATAATATCCCTTATAGTAAAAGATAATTAATGGTGCGTTACACCTCTAAAAAAACGTTAACTGTTTTTATCCGCCTACGCAGAAAACCTCGGGCGTAAGCCGAGGATGAATGCGTTGGACGGACCCGCCGTAGCTCTCGCGAAGGCGGGTTGATGAAATGCTTCGGCGCGATTCCGCCGAAAAGCATAATGTACACGGCTGTAAGAACGTGGGGCTCCATAATCACCATAGACTGTACTAAAGGTGTTTGCGGAATGCTATTTTTAATATTAATGGTAAAAACTTCAGACAAGGCGAAAGCAAAATCATGAAAAAAGAATTTCCAAAAAATTTTTTATGGGGAGCGGCCACGGCGGCTTATCAGATTGAAGGCGCCTGGAATGAAGACGGCAAAGGGCCATCGATCTGGGACACGTTTTGCCATCGCAGCGGCACGATTTTAAACGCCGACACCGGCGATATTGCCTGCGACCATTACCACCGCTTCCGCGAGGACGTGCAGCTTATGGCCGATCTGGGGCTTAACGCCTATCGCTTTTCGCTTTCGTGGCCGCGCATTATGCCCGATGGCCGCGGCGCCATGAACCAGGCCGGGATAGATTTTTATAAAAAGCTTATCGATGGGCTGCTTGAAAAAAATATCGAACCGCTTGTTACCATGCACCATTGGGACCTGCCGCAGCGCATTCACGACGCCGGCGGATGGCTTAACCGCCGCAGCACCGACTGGTTCGCCGACTTCGCGCAATTGGTCGTGCGCCAACTGGGCGACAAGGTGCGTTATTGGATCACGCTCAACGAGCCCGGCGTAATCGCCTACTGCGGCTATGGTTGCGGCGCGCATGCTCCCGGCGTCAAGGACGACGCGACCCACGTGCAG
>JAQUMP010000159.1 GCA_028718065.1 Chitinivibrionales bacterium
GACCGATTGACACATAGGGAGTATCGGTGCCCACGGAGAGCCCCGCGAATTCCATTAAGTCAAAGTTCATGTTATTAACGCCGCCCACGCTGCCGTGGATCGATATTTTGCCGTTGAGCGTCGCCTTGGCTTTAAATCCGCCGGAAGGTCCCTTGGTAAGCGAGATCATGGAGGTGTGGTCCACCGTCAAGGTCGCGGCCCAGATGCTCGCCGGTATGTCGGATTTGGGCACGATCGTAAACCCGAACGCCATGCCCGAGTCCGGGACCTGATTTAACAGGGCCTGATAAATAAAGCAGCTATCGCTGATCGGCATCTGAATGCGCCCGTCAAGCTCTCCCTTGCGCAGCGAGCTTTTAATAAACTGAACGCCGATGGAATCCAGGCTCGCGCCCCACTCGCCGAAATTGCCGTTGGGGTAATGGATTATGTCGCGGCCCACGATACTCCCGCTAAAACCCTGGTCGTCGATGATAAGGTTGGTAACGGCGATCGACGGCGCCGAGGAATCGAAGGTCTTAAGATCGTTGGGCAGGGAAATTGATGCGCTCTTGATATAAAAGCCGTGCCAATCGGGCCCGGTCATGGACGAAGGATAGCCATCGGGGAACGTTATGCCGGCCGGGTTCTTGACATCCGAGTGATCGTAGGTCATGCTGGTTGCGCCGATTTTCATGCCGTTCGTGCCGCTGATGAGGCACGCGGGCAGCGCCGCGCTCGCCAGCCAATCGCCGCTCTTGCGGATGTCGGCGGTAAAGACGGCTTTTACCGTATCGCCGTTGTCGGGGTCGGGCGTAAGCCAGTCGCGCGGAAAAACAGCCTCGGCCTTTACATGAAGATTCTGGAACCCGCGGCAGTCCCATTGCAGGTAGGTGCCGGAATCGCCGCCGTTCTGCGCCAGGAACACAAAGCCGAACGAGCCGGGGCGGTCGTAGCCCAGATTTTGCGTTAGGTAAAGCTGCCCCACCCCCGCGCCGATGCCCTGGGGATGAAAACAGATGTCGCGCGCGCCCACGCCGATGCCCGCGTCCGGCCCCAGGTCGGGCAGCGGAAACTGCGCCACGGCGTTTAAGGTGGCCTTGGTCGGGGTAAAATTCATGCCCATAATGGCCACGGTCATGTTCGCGCCGTCTATGTAATTGTCAAGGCCGATCGGCAGCCCGACCGGCGTGGACCCTATGAGCGCGCTCACTAATTTTCCCGGTTGTTTGGCGTAGGCGCTTATCGATTTAACCTCGGAGCTTGACAAGCCAAGAGTTCCGGTCGCGTTGGCGACCGCGTCCAGCACGGGCGAGCCCCCGTCCATTTTGGCGCTCACGGTCCCGTCGAATATCTGCCTGGCGTCATTGGCTTTGGCGCCGGTAAACTTTACCATGATCGGCGCATGCAAAAACGGCACCGTGATCGTGCCTTCGCCGCTCAGCGAAGCGCCGGTCGCCGATGTCAAGCTTGTAATTCCCATGCGGAAAAGGCCGACCTGCAGGGTGTCGCCGGGCGCGAACGTGCGTGAGGAAGGCGTCGTTACCGACGGCGCGGGGGCATTGCAGTCGGCCACGCAGGCGCCGGGGGTTGTGTCCGCAGGCGCCTTAGAGGTGTCTTTAGAAGTGTCGGGCTTAGGCGGCGTTGCCAGTGCAAACGAGAATACTTCGCTCTTGCCTTCGTTACGGGCGATGGGCGTCCCGCTGTTGTCCACCGCCGTCACCTGCCAGGCAAAACCCACCGCTCCCACGGCGCTGGCCAACGAGGCGTTGGACAATTCGTAAAAATAGGACGACGTCGTGAGTTCTTTCTTGGCAAGCGGCGCATTTATCGCAATGGCGTCCGTGGCGCTCTGCGTATTAAAAATCGGCGCGATCACCAGCCGGTATTTGGGCGTCTGCCCCATGGCAAAAACGGGGGTCCAGGTGAACGAGGGCCCAACGCTTGCGTTGATCGAGTCGTGGTCGGCGGGCAGGACTAAGCTTGGCGGATCGGGAATGGTAACCGTAAACTGTTTGCAGAGCACCCCGTTGGTAACGATCGTATCACCCTTGTTGTCAAGAAGCGCCGCGCAGAATTCGTAGTCGCCTTCGGGAAAACTGTTGCTGCTTATCAGGGAGGCGTTCAACGACGATTCAATATAAAGCGCCTGGCGCGTCACGATATCGGTGGAATATTTTACCGCGGTGCTTCCGGCGGCCAGCGGGAAGCGTTGGATCGCCGGGTTATCGTCGAGGGAGTGCATTACGATAAGGTCCTTGTTTACGTCCCGGATCGTGAATGATACGTGCGCGTCCGCGTACGACGTGGCACCGACATCGCTGATTATCATCTGTACAACGGTCTTGTCGTGCTCCCAGGTGGAAAGCAGGGGCGGGGCCGGTTGACGAATGATTATGGTCACATTCACCTGGGCCGCGGCCGATACGCTCAGCACTGCAAGGGCTGTCAACGCCTTTGCGGAGATCCATAGGCTTTTTTTGGGGTTCATGGTGGACATCCTTAGAAGGTGAGCGTGTATTGCAGGGTCCCCTGGTACTCCTGGAAGGAGGGGACCGAGCCGCCGGCGCCATAGTCGTAGCGATTGCTCGATAACAAGAGCGAAAAAGTGCCGAATTGCATGAATTTATACGAGCAGGTGGCGCCGGCCGTGAACTGTCCGTCGGTTTTGCCGCTCGCTACTATGTTATAGCCAAGATTGATTCCCGCGGTAAGCGCGTTCTTTTCCAGAAACGAATGCGAGAGCCCCTCGTTAACGCCGATAATGGTCGTAGTCACGAGCGCCGCCGCGGTATTTACCCAGTTTGCGGTGGTCGAAAGCGAGAGCGTGGAGGGCCAGCCAAGGCTCCAAACGCCTGCAATGGAATTGACCACGTATTTGTCAAGCGCCGCCGTGACCACGTTCTGGTCGACAAAATTCTGAAACGCGTACGTTGCGGTTATGACCTGGTTTGCTCCCCACGATTCAAACGTATAATGCGGCGCGGCATTCAGCGCCTGGGCGATGTTGGAGACGCGCAGGGTGTCGTTGCGCGCGTTGGATTTTGTCCCGTAGTTGCTGTATTGGGCGTCAAAACCAAAGGCGGCGCTCGGTTGGGCGACGCCGGTAAATGAAAAAATCGTGCGGTTGGTGGTTGCTATTCTTGTGTTGTAAAGGTTGTTGAACCGGACCCCGAAACTCGGCCGGAGCTGGTATTTGCTGTTGTCAAGGCGTAAAGACGGTGCCAGGGTTATATCGAAAAGATCGTTGGGCAGCCCGGCGTATCCGAGCGTTACATATCCCGGACCGACCCAGCGGCCGTTAAGCCCCACCTGAAACACTTTCGCGGGCGTCCACATAAGCGATGTCTTTCCGGCGGCGTCGAACTGCGAGGAGTAGCGTGGTGTAAACACGGCATGCAGCCACGAAGGCGCCAGGCTGTTGGTCACGACCGAGTCCGTGGCATCGTTAGAGAATGCCGATCCCGCGATTTCACCGCGCCAGGCAACCGCGTTTTTTAAAAACCTCAGGCCCCACGACAGCGTGCCGACTAAGTTTTCTTTGGGGCCGTTGTAATAGCGAAGTTGGGTGGAGTCCGCGGCGGCAAGGGCCCCGTGCAGCGAAGACGTGTCGTCGGCGGCGCGCAGGACCGTGAGGGCGATAAAATTGCGGTCGGTTTTCCCGACCCCAAGCATGCCCGCGGCGACCCAGCGGTCGTACAGCCCGTGAAGCCCCACCACCGTGTCGGCCTGCTGGGCTTTCTGGCTGCGACCATACAGAAGCGCCAGCCGGAACTTTGACGGATGCACATCGATGCCGCCGCCCAGAAGGCGCGTATCGCCAAAACTTAAGTCCGTAAGCTGGGTCGAGAAATAGCCGCCATGCAGCGTGAGCCATGTGCCGATATGCGGATTAACGCCGAACTGGTTGAAGGGCTGCCGAAAGCCGCCCCCACTGCTTGACAAATAAAATTCAAAGGGAAGCGTTAGCTGGTCGTAAATGGAAACCGTGGGGGTCAGGGAGGCGCGATAGGAAGCGGGGTCCTGGCGGTCCGCGACGCCATTGGCGGCATACAATCCGCCGGTCGCATTAAAGGCCCCGGTGAGAGACAGTGGCTTGACATCAGCGAGTGCATGCCCGGCCATTAGAATAAGTAGGGCCGGCATGCCTGCTCTAATATTTGAAAAAAACATTTGACCCGCCAAAGAGGTTTTCGACCTCATCCGGATATCGCCATGCCGCACACCGGAATATTGTTATTGTGCCGGCCGCAAATCTTCGGCCGATAATCAGCAGAAAGCAAAAATTGTGCCGTCCGGGAAAAACCTTCTAAAGAGTCAATTCTACATAGTGGCGCAAGTGGCAAGTATCTTTGCAGGCAACATTATTAAACGGGGCCGATTGTTGTTTTTGAGAAAAGTTTTTTTAATATTTGAGAATTAGATGTAGTAATCGAATATCAACTCTGGGATTTACTGCCCGCAACCAACGAAACCGCCGCCCCTGTTTTTTCCAGTGAAGAAATACTCTGCTCTATTGCCTTTGCAAAATCCATCACCGGGATACTATTGAGCCTGATATTTAAGAGCGCGCTCCAGAAGGCGCCGATGCCGCTTAATCCCGTGAGCCGTTTCTTTTCTTCTTCAAACCTGCCGACAGGATCGCGAAGGCCCGCAATTAAATATTCTTTAAGATGATTTTCCATGGCTTTACACCGGTTGACGAATTGGGCGCTTTCGTCCCGGTGGATTTTAAGGGATTCAATATCCGCGATTCCGGGCGTTTCTCCGCCCTCGAATAGCGCTTTTGTCAAGGCGCTTCCCACCTCGTCGTAATAGGCGGCGGCAGAAGCGGCGGACGCCAGCAGCTCATAATCGCCATCGGGCAAGAGCTTGGTTGTAAACATATCGCAATCGTTTTTAAGACCGTCGGTCGATCCCCGGATCGCATTAAAGACCGTCTGCGGCAGGATGGATTTCATGCATAATTGGGTCGCGCAGGTGATGCAAAAGCAGGGCCGCCGCGGGCAGCGCCCGCAAAAGACCCGGTTGTTATTGCCGTAGGGACCGGTTTCCTGCGGGCTGGTAGGTCCGAAGAGCGCGAAAGTGGGGACCTTCAGGGCCGCCGCGGCATGCATGAGCGCCGTATCGGCGGTCACGCAGGCTGCCACCGTGTCAAGCAGCGCGATGGATTCCCGCAGCGACATTTTGCCGGCGGCGACAAAGCAATTTTGGCCGATGGCCTCGGCAATGCCCTGCGCCAGCTCCGCTTCGTACGGCGCGCCCGACAAAACGATGCTCCACCCCTCCGCAACGAGCATTTGCCCTAAAGCAATAAAATGCGTTCCCGGCCATTGTTTGGATGGCAACGCCGCGCCTACCTGAAAAAAGGCGATTTTGGTTTTGCCGGGCTCGATGCCGCCGCTCTGCAATGCCAGGCGGGCCTCGTCGCTTTCGCTTTCTGTCAATTTAAGGGTATAGCCGCCAGAGTGACGCCGCACTCCGGCAATGCGCCGGTAAATATCGGTCGCATGCATTCGGTTAAAGCGCCGTGCAAACGGGACCGCGTACAGGTATTGCGTCCAGTCGTCGGTTATGGCCTGGTTGCCCTCCGCTAAAAAGTGCTGGCCCGCTATGCGGCCGCACTGTAAGCATGAAACCAAATACGAAATATAGGTATGTTGCGCCAGATTTATGACGTCGGTAAATTCATGGCCGTTGATTTCTGCGACAATTTCCTTAAGACGGCCAAGGCCGGCACGCCAGTTTTGGGAATTTATTTCGGTTTTAACGGCGTTGCGCGGAAACCGGATTATTGTATCGCAATCGGGATTGTTCAGCAGACCGCCCTCAAAGCCATCCTCGACCAAATAAGCGATATATGATTCGGGGTTTTCCTTTTTAATGCCCAGCAGCACCGGCGTGGCCATGATAACGTCGCCGAAATTATTCGGCAAAATGACCAAATATTTTTTAGCGCTGTGGTGCGGCATTGCGGGCGTGTTGTTCGTTATAGGTTGTGGTCCGGGATATTTCGTCGGCGGTTACTATGAGAATGTCTTCGGGGCTTAAAACAACTTTTCCAAAGGCCCCTCTTATATTGTCAACGGTTTCTTTAAAGGAGTCTTGCATGTTTTATAACCTCACCCTTTTGCCCCGGTCCTTCGGCAACCCTCAGGCCCACCCCTCGCCAACAATCGCGCTCAGCGCGATGGCAATCCCTCTCCGAATCGGAGAGGGGCCAGGGGTGAGGTCAAGAAGTCAACTTGAGCCATTCCCCCACAATTTCCCAATAGTATTGCGCGTCGTTGGACTTATCGCCGAGCGCGCGCGCAAACATGCCGTCGGAAACGGCCGAAACGCACACGGCCGTCATGCAGAGCGCCACGCGCGCCATTTCGAGCTGCAATTTTTGCCAGGAATAATCTTTGGAAAAAAGATGGTCGCGAAACGGTCCGATCCCGACGACGTTTTCAATGAGAATGGGGTCGGCGATTGCCGAGAGTTCGGGCTTTTCGCCGAACGGGACGATCGATTTACATAAAGCGAGCGTGTCGGTAAGCAGGTCCGCCAAAGAAATGTCCTTGCCCTGGAGTTTATTCTCGTGGGTAACGCAGGCAATAAGGCTCGCGCGGATATCGCCGAGAACGGGATTTGTTTCTAAAAGGCGCGAAACATCGAAGACATGCTTGAGCCGCTGGGCCTCTTTCTTTTTTCCCAGGGGAATGCCGAGCGTGCGCGGTCCGAGCGTGAGCAATTTATCGCCGATAATGCTCGCGGGCAGAGGGACTTCGGCCAAAATAGCGGCCTGATACAACTCGCCGCATTTAACCGCAAGCCGCTGGGTCTTGTATGGGCTGCGCGTTAGTTGGGCATCGAGCATAATATTTACCTGGTCGCCTTTGGTAAACTGCGATTTATAAAACAGATAAAAGCTGGCCAGCGGCAGCCAGGGCTTGGTGGCGTGCTGGCGTTTTTCCCAGCGCGTAAAGGCATGGTGCTTTTTAATGATTTCTTCCAGGCACTGCTCGATTCTTTCGCGGCCCTCGTTGGTGGCGATGTCCACATCGATGGAAAATCGCTTTGGCCGATCGAGAACGAGCAAAAGTGAGTTGCCGCCCTTAAACTGAAAATCAAGCCCCGCGTCAACCAGCTCGGCGACCAATTCAAGGCAGAATACGGCCTGCTCGGCCAATTCAATCGGCGCTTCAAAAGCATGGGCTTGAATTGCCTGGCTGGTAAAATAATAATCAGGTGCTATCGGCATTTTAAAAAGCCCCTTTTAAAAAAAGCGCTTTCTCGGCACAAGATGTAACAATATAGT
>JAQUMP010000160.1 GCA_028718065.1 Chitinivibrionales bacterium
TCCCCGGCTTCGACGAATTTTTGCCCGACGAAAGTTTTGATACCGGTTATAGCCGCTTTAGCGACGTTGTTACCAGCATGGAATTCGAACGTATGCTCTCGGCTTCCGGCCCTTTCGGCGGCCATGAGGTGTGTCCGTCCAATCATCAGGAGCCTAAAAAAATCGCCTTTCTGCAATGCGTGGGCTCGCGCGATATTTCCTGCGGCAGCGGCTATTGTTCCTCGGTCTGCTGCATGTATGCCATGAAAGAAGCCTTTATCGCCAAGGACCACATGAAGGGCCTTGACATATCGATATTTTATATGGACTTGCGCGCCTACGGCAAGGACTTTGACAAATACTGCGTCCGTGCCGAAAAAGAGCAGGGCGTAAAAATGAAGCGCGCGCGCGTTCAGACAATTGAAAAAGACGCCGATCAAAAAATGCTGGTCCGATTTTCGCCCGAGAGCGGCGGCGTTCAAGACGAACAATTCGATCTGGTGGTTTTATCGATTGGGCTGCAACCCACCAAAGAGCTTAAAAAACTTTCGCAAAATCTGGGCCTTACTTTAAACGAAAACGGTTTTGTTTGGACAAATTCAAGTGCGCCGCTGAGCACTTCGCGCAAAGGCGTTTTTGTGGCCGGCGTGGCCGGCGGCCCTAAAGATATTCCCGAAACCGTTGTGCAGGCCGGCGCCGCGGCCTGCGAAGCGCGCAGCTTGCTTGCCGCCGCCAGTTACTCCTTGACAAAGGAACCGGTATTTCCGGTGGAACGGAACGTGGCTTCGGAAGCGCCGCGCGTGGGCGTTTTTGTATGCCACTGCGGCATAAACATAGGCGGCGTGGTACATGTACCGGCCGTGATGGAATTTGCCAAAGGCATTCCGCACGTCGCGCATAGCGAAGAAACCATGTACGCCTGCTCGCAGGACGCTCAGGAGCATATCAAGCAGGTAATTCTGGAACACAAGCTAAACCGCGTGGTTGTGGCCTCCTGCTCGCCGCGCACGCACGAGGCGCTGTTTCAGCAGACCTTAAAAGAGGCCGGGCTTAATCCCTATCTTTTTGAAATGGCCAATATCCGCGACCAATGCTCCTGGATCCATGCCGATTATCCTTCCGAGGCCACCGAAAAAGCTAAAACATTGGTGCGCATGGCCGTTGCCAAAACCGTCCAGGCCGAGGCATTAACCACCGCCATGCTGCCGGTAACGCCTTCCGCCCTCGTGATCGGCGGCGGCCTGGCAGGCATGATCGCCGCGCTTGCCATAGCGGACCAGGGCTATCGCGTTGCCATCGTGGAGCGAAGTAACCAATTGGGCGGCAATCTGCGCCGGCTCAAAAGCGCCCTGCCCGATGCAAATGTCCCGGTCATACTCGGCGATCTTATTGACAAAATAGAACAACACAAAAAAATAGCGGTTTTTACGGGCGCCCAAGCAGTCTCGCTGGAAGGGTTTATCGGCAATTTTGAGAGCAGGATCGGCCAGGGCAAAAAAAAGAGCATCGTCAAACACGGCGTGGTGGTGGTCGCGTCCGGCGGCGCGGAGAGCCTCCCCACCGAATATTTATACGGCGCCGATGCGCGCGTTTTGACCCAGTTGGAACTGGAAGAGCGCCTTATTCGGCCCAAGGCATTATCGGATGTAAAGAACATTGTCATGATACAATGCGTGGGCTCGCGCGAGGAGGGCCACCAGTATTGCAGCCGCGTTTGTTGCGCCATGGCCGTTAAAAACGCGCGTATCATTAAAAAACGGTCGCCCGGGACGGAAGTTTACATTCTCTATCGCGACATGCGCACCTATGGATTTAACGAACGCTATTACCAGGAGGCGCGCGACGCCGGCGTGTTGTTTATCCGCTACGATACGGCGCGCAAACCTATCGTAAGTAAAGCAGGCAAAAAGCTCCAAATCCGCGTGCATGAGCCCCTGCTTAACACCGAAATCACCCTGGAAGCCGATCTGCTGGCGCTAGCGAGCAGGATCGAGCCCGACCGCTCCAACGAGGCGCTTTCGCAGTTGCTTAAAGTCCCGATGAACGAAGACCGTTTTTTCCTGGAGGCGCATGTTAAGTTGCGGCCCGTGGAATTCGCGACGGAAGGGGTTTTCCTGGCAGGATTGGCGCACGGCCCAAAGTCCATGCCGGAAACCATCGCCCAGGCCTTGGCCGCGGCCGCCAAAGCCACGGCCATTATCTCCAAAGATGTTTACAAAGCAGAGCCGACCATCGCCGCCGTAAACGACGATCTGTGCGACGGCTGCGGCATCTGCGTACCGGTTTGCGATTACAACGCGCTCACGGTCACGGCGCTGGAAGGGGATAAGAACAAGAAAAAAATCGTGGTGAATGAAGCCATGTGCAAGGGTTGCGGCGCCTGCGTGGCGGCTTGCCCCAGCGGGGCCATGGAACAAAAAGGGTTCAAAAGTTCGCAGATCCTGGCCATGATAAAAGAGGCCTTGGCGGAATAAAGAAATCCCCCTCAAAGCTGTCCCCCTTATCAAGGGGGATGCCAAAGGCAGAGGGATAAATAATAAAATTATGACAAATACAAACGAAAACATCGCAAACGTACCCGAAGTTTCTGCGCTCCCGTTCACCCCGAAAATAATCGTTTTCTGCTGCAACTGGTGTTCCTATGCCGGTGCGGACCTGGCGGGAATTTGCCGCTACCCGATAAAACCCTATTTCCGCGTAATCCGCACCATGTGTTCGGCGCGGGTTGACCCGGAATGGATTCTGGAGGCCTTTAAGCTGGGCGCCGACGGCGTCATGGTGGCGGGCTGCCATCCGGGCGATTGCCATTATCTTGGCGGCAATTACCGCACGCGGCGGCGCGTGGCCATGCTGCGCACTCTTATTAGTCAATTTGGTTTGCAGCCGTCGCGGCTGGCGCTGGCCTGGATTTCCGCGGGCGAAGCCGAAAAATTCGCCGCAACCGTTAATGGTTTTATCGATACCGTTATCGCGCTCGGTCCCAGCCCCTATTCAAAAAAAAGCCCTCTCAGGGCGAAAGAGGGCGTCCATGCCTGATAAAATCAAACTCGCGCTTGGTCAAGGCGCCACCTGTTCCGGGTGCGATATTGCCGTTTTAGACCTGGATGTGGAGCTGCTTAGCCTTTTCGCGATAGCCGATTTAAGTTTTGCGCCGCTGGCCACCGATATTAAATACGCCGATGTAGAGGCCATGGCCGACGGCGAGATTACTATTTGTCTATTTCACGGGGCCATCCGCAACAGCGACAATGCCCATAGCGCCAGGCTGCTGCGTAAAAAATCCAAAATCATGATCGCCTACGGCGTGTGCGCGGCCTTTGGCGGCATTCCCGGTCTTGCCAACGTTACCACCACCGAAAAAATATTACAAACGGTTTTCCAGGACACGGCCTCCACCGTAAACCCGGAGCATATCCGGCCGCAAACCAAATACGTAAGCCCTCAGGGGCACACGCTTGAACTGCCCGAACTTTACGACGAAGTGCTTATGTTAAGCGACATCGTCGAGGTGGACTACCTTATTGCCGCTTGTCCGCCCACGCGCGAAATGAACATGCAACTTTTAAAAGTAGTGCTTGACTTTGTGCAAGGCAAAGCGCCGCTGCCGCCTAAAGGCACCATCCTGGCGCTTCCCAAAACCATGTGCGACGAATGCGACCGCACGCGACCGGAAAAAATTATTGTCGATGAAATCAAGAGCGTGGATTATACCCGCATCGAGGCGGACAAATGCCTCCTGGAACAGGGAATTCTCTGCCTTGGCCCCGCGACCCGCGCCGGATGCAACGCCAAATGCATGAAAGCCAACATGCCCTGCCGCGGCTGCATGGGCCCCACGAGCGCGGTTATCGACCAGGGCGCCAGCATGCTCAGCGCCTTTGCCTCGCTCTTAAAAACCAGCAACGCCGAACATTTGATTCCCGAAGAGCAAATCGAAAAACTCATGGAAAAAATCCGCGACCCGCTGGGAACATTCTATCGGTTTACGCTGCCCAAATCATTACTTAAAAAGGTCGTTGACGATAGCAACAAGCCCTTTACCGGAGCACCGCGATGAGCTACCCGATCCTGCATGACGAAAAAAGAAAGGTCACCTCCCGCACCATTCGGATCGCGCCGGCCACGCGCCTGGAAGGTCATGCCCAGATCAGCGTTTTTCTGGACGAAAAAGGCGAGGTGCAGGACACCTATTTCCAGGTGGTGGAACTGCGCGGATTCGAAGAATTCTGCAAGGGCCGCCCGATCGAAGAAATTCCCCGTATCGTCACGCGCATCTGCGGCGTATGCCCCTGGCCGCACCATTTGGCCGCTACCAAAGCGCTTGACATGGCGTACAAGGTGGAACCCACGGTCGCGGCCAAAAAAATAAGGGAGCTCGGCTATTGCGCGCACATGCTGCACAGCCATATCGCCCATATTTATGCCATGGCCGTGGGCCCCGACCTTATCTGCGGCTGGGCCGCGCCGCCGGCCGAGCGCAATATCGTGGGGCTTATAAAAGTTGTCGGCCCGGAAATCGGAAAAAAAGTTTTAGTCAATCGCGCGCACGCCGAATTGATACAAGAAATGGTGGGAGGCAAAGCCACGCATCCGGTTTTTGGACTACCCGGCGGCGTTTCCAAAATGATTACCGTCGAGGAGCGCGATAAAATCGCGGGTATGGCAAAGGAATTGGTGGAATTCGGATCGTTTACGCTTGAGATCGTGAACGAATACATCCTTAAAAACAAAGAGATCGTAGACACGGTTTTAAATAAAGACCTTTTTTATCACGAAACCTACTATATGGGCATGGTTTCGCCAAAAAACGAAATGACCTTTTACGACGGCGAAATAAGAATTGTCGACCCCGCGGGAAAAGAGTTCGACCGCTTTACAGCGCGCAACTATCTCGACCACCTGGCCGAACATGTTATGCCCTGGACCTATTTAAAAATGCCCTATTTGCGCAAGGTGGGCTGGCACGGATTTATTGATGGCCCCGGCAGCGGCATCGTGCGCGTGGCGCCGCTGGCGCGGCTCAACGTGACCGACCGCATTCCCACGCGGCGGGCGCAGGCCGCCGCCGAACAATTTTTTTCCATGCTGGGCGGCAAACCGGCGCATTACACGCTTGCTTTTCATTGGGCGCGGGCCATCGAACTCATGTACGCGGCCGAGCGCTTGCTGGAACTCGCGCACGACCCGGACATTATTTCCAAGGATATCCGCAACATCCCCACGAATAAACCAACCGTGGGAATGGGGATTATGGCCGCGCCGCGCGGAACGCTGATCCATCATTACGAATGCGACGACAAGGGATTTATCAGCAAGCTTAATCTTCTTGTTGCGTCAAGCATAAATTATCCGGCCATGAACCTGACCATGAAAAAAGTGGCCAGGGCGCTCATCCATAATTTTGAGGTAAGCGACGGCATTTTGAATATGCTGGAGATGTGCTTTCGGGCCTACGACCCCTGTTTTTCCTGTTCCACGCACGCGCTGCCCGGCGCCATGCCTATGGTATTGAACATTTACAATAAAGAACGCGAAATTATCAAAACTTTCGAACGATAGTGAAGAATGTCGTAATTAGGTATGCTTTTTTGCTTGCTGTTTTTGACCGCCCCCTTTTCCCCTCTCCCCGTGGGAGAGGGGAAAAGGGGGCGGGGGTGAAGGGGTGAGGTTAAAAAGAAACTCATATAAAGGCGTAGATTTCCCCGAATGCTTGTGGCCCTTAAATGAAAACGCTCCTCCTGGCGCTGGGCAATCCCATTCTTTCCGACGACGGCGTGGCCTGGATTATCGCCGACCGCCTGCTTGAGCGCCTGCCCACCGCTGAATATACCGTGATGAAGGAGAGCGGCGCGACATTTGACCTGGTGCCCAAGTTCGCGGGATATGACCGACTCGTGGTCATCGACGCCATTCTGCTCGGGCAAAAACCCGTGGGCTCATTATATCAGCTTACCCTCTCCCATTTTGAATCCACGATCCGTGCCACCTCGGCCCATGATATAAACTTTGCATCGGCCTTTGCCCTGGGGCGGAAGCTTGGCTATAAAATCCCCACCGATATCCGCATCTTCGGCATCGAAGTAAAAGAATTGCGCCGTTTTTCGGAGAGCTTAAGCCCGCAGGTGCAGGAAAGGCTTGATGTGCTCGTAAAAGAAATTTATAACGCCATTGCCGATTAATTTTTTTCCGCCGTCACATATTAGCTATCCATATCCGTAATAATACGTTAAGTAATTATATTTTTTTAAAAACCATTGACAGGAGAAACCTTTTATACTTAATTTTTTATTCTAACACTGTTTTTTTAATACGGAAGGAAGCTTCATGGAAAAGATCAGGATTGCGGTAATAGGCGTGGGCAATTGCGCCAGCTCGCTGCTGCAAGGAATCGAATATTATAAAAATAAGACCGCAAGCGACGCCGTCGGCCTTATGCATTGGAACATCGGCGGCTATACTCCCACGGACATTACCGTTACGGCCGCTTTTGATATAGACAAACGCAAAGTCGGCAAAGACGTGAACGAGGCGATTTTTGAACGTCCCAACTGTACCGCCGTGTTCTGCAAAAAAATGCCCAAGGCCGGGGTCAAGGTTAAAATGGGCAAAGTGCTTGACGGCTTTTCCGAGCACATGCGCGAATACGACGACGAATACACCTTTGTTTTGAGCGAAGAAAAAGAAGCCGATAAAGAAGCGGTCGTAAAGACCTTGCGCGAAAGCAATGCCGAAATCCTGCTCAACTACCTGCCGGTGGGCAGCGAAAAAGCCGTGCGGTTTTACGCCGAATGCGCGCTGGACGCCGGTGTCGCTTTTGTAAACAACATGCCGGTTTTTATCGCCAGCGATCCCGCCTGGGCCGCGCGCTTTAAGGAAAAAAACATCCCCCTTATCGGCGACGACATAAAAGCGCAGCTCGGGGCCACGATTACGCACCGCACGCTGACCGACCTTTTTAAAAAACGCGGTGTTAAGCTGGACCGCACCTACCAGCTCAATACCGGCGGCAACACCGATTTTCTAAATATGCTCAACCGCGACCGCCTGGCCTCCAAAAAAGAGTCCAAGACCGAGGCCGTGCAATCGGTAACGGCCGAACGTCTTGACAAACACAATATTCACATCGGCCCCAGCGACTACGTTCCCTGGCAGAACGACAACAAAGTCTGCTTCCTGCGCATGGAAGGCCGCATGTTCGGCGACGTGCCCATGAACATCGAGCTGCGCCTTTCGGTGGAGGATTCGCCCAATTCCGCGGGCGTGGCCATC
>JAQUMP010000161.1 GCA_028718065.1 Chitinivibrionales bacterium
GGAGGCGGCGATGGTAAGGCGGATCGTGAGCTTGCCTGAGAGCGACGGATCGGACTTAAGGTATTTTTCATAACTCATGTTAATGCTTGCCTTATGCGAAAGCACCACGGCGTTAATGGCATTGTAATCGCGCTTGGCATTGGAAGAGGCCGCGCCTTCAATGCTCTGGGGCCGCTGGATCGTAATGGTGCCGCGCTTGGCAAGGTCCGCGGTCTTGGCGGTGCCGATGCCCGCGATCAGGTCGTCGATTTCCTCTTTGCGGTTGATGGTAACATCTTTACTTTTGACGAGTTTCTTGGATAATACGTTTATATTCTGGGTCTGCTGCAGGCCGCTCATGTTGGAAAGAGCGCTCTCCAGGTTCTGGAACGATTCTTTTTTCTGGCCCACGCCGCCCAGCACGTCGACCACGGCCGGCCCGCGCGCCGTGGCGCCGACGCCGGTAAGCATACCCAGCACGCCCACCGTGCGGATCTTCTGTTCCACGCGCGCCACTTGCCGCGCGACCGCTTTCTGCGCCACGGCGCGCTCATGCGCGCTCACCACCGGGGCGGCCGCGCCTTCGCCCGGGGCCGCTTCGGCCGGCGTTTCCACCGCGGTCTGGCGCGCCGCTTCGGCCTCTCGAGCGGCCGTTGCCAGGGACTGTTTGGGTTGTTGCTTTACTTTTGGCAGAGGTTTGTCGATAATCAGCTTGGCGAAACGCTCGGGAATTTTTTCTATGACCATCATCTCATTCTGCTTGAACTTGATGGTCTGCAGATACCATACCAGCGCGCAATGGAACACGATCGAAAGCACGGCAATGGCGAAAAACCTTTTGTCAATGCTTTGCCAGAGCGGACCGCGGATATCGCGCACCAGGGAGCGGTCGCTCATGGTGCTGCCCGTCTGAAAAACCACGATGTTTTCGGATGCGTCCACGCCTATTTCTCTTTTTTAAGCACGGCCAGCGAAAAATTATTAAACCCCTGCTGGCCGCAGGTATACATGATTTTTTTGAGCAGGCGAAAGCGGATGCGCTTGTCGCCCACGATCATCACATCGCCTTTAAATTTAAGGCTCGTGGAATATTTGGCGAGCTTTTCCGTGGTCTGCCGGCGGACCTGCAGCCAGTCGTTGAGTTGCGGAATTACCAGGTCGTCCGTGGCCAGCACCTCGTCCACCCGCGCCAGGGCCTGGCCTTCGGCCAGGATCACGTCGTTATTCACCGTAACCACGGTGGTAAGCTGCGGCGTTTTCTGGGCGGTGGACTGCGGCAGGTCCAGGTTCTTGGAGACGGTCACGATTTCGCCCTCGGACGAAAAACTTTGCAAAAGGTAACACAGCAGCACGGTCATCATGTCGATGACCGAAGTCAATTGCGGCCGGATCGCCTTGAATTTGCCGTTGCTGCGCGATTTGCGCAACTGCACCATTTTGGATTTTGATACCGGAAAACTCATAATTCCTTCAGGGAACTAATACAGGTGAATTGCCGGATTAAATTGGTCTCTTCGAACATGGACCGGGCAAATCCATCCGGCACCAGGAAAATAAGGGAGCGTTTTTTGGCCTGCCAGGTTTTCCAGGCGTGCAGGAATATTCCGAGCCCGCTGCTGTCGAAAAAGGTGACGGCCGAAAGGTCCACGACGGCGCTCCCGGTGGTATTTTCCAGGACATCGCTTAACACTTCGCGCAACTTTTTGCCCTGGCCGCCCAGCACTTCGCCCCGTATGCGTATCAGCAATTGCGGTTTCTTGACAATCTTGACGGAATAGCTCATCGTATCTCTCCCGAAAGTCCGATGTCCGGAAATTGCGATTCGCGGCAGACGTCCATGAACTTGACAATATCGTCATACAGAATGTCCGAATCCACCACGAGCACGACGCTCTTCTGCGATGGATACTGGAATTTTACGGCCTGCAGCAGGGCGCGCAGGGCGGAAAACTGGAATTCTCCACGGAGCCGCGGCACCAGGTCCAGCATTTTGCCGGTTCCCACGATGCGAAAACCATCGTTGGTAATGACGATCGATACGTCAAGGTCTTTGGATTCCGCCGGGGCGGCGGCCGCCGCCCCGGCCTGGGCCGCGGGCGGCAATGAAAAATCGATGACCGAAATCTGGGTAAAAACCGCCATGGTCACCAGAAACGGGATAATGATCATGCACACATTCATAAAGGGGGTCAAGTCCAGATCGATTGATTCAACCTCCGCGCCGCCCGTGGATTTCCGGACCCGTTTCATGACCGGAAATGCGGCCTGCGCCTGTTCGCTCTGTTTGTTGTTTTCCGGGCCCATAGTAGTTGATTATTGACGGCGCTGGCTGAACATAAAATTGAGCAGCCGCACCGAGCTTTCGTCGATCTCTTCGATAATGGTATTGGTTTTGGCGCCCAGGATCGAGTACATGACCATGCACGGAACGGCGACCACCAGGCCCAGGGCCGTGGTATTCATGGCCATGGCGATGCCTTTGGCCAAAAGTGTCGCTTTTTGTGAAGGGTCGGCGGTCGCCAAAGCGCTGAAGGATTCCTGCATGCCGAAGATCGTGCCGAGCAGTCCCAGCAGCGTGGAGATATTGGCAAAGAGCGAAAGATAGTGCGTACGGCGCTGGATCTTGGGCAGCTCGCGCAATCCCACTTCGTCAACCGCGTTCTGGATCTCCTGGTCGGTCTCCTGCTGCTGGAAATGGTAGAGCGCGCATTCGCAGATAATGGCCAGCGGGTTTTTCATTTTGGTGCATACTTTGCGCGCCTTTTCGATGTCGCCTGCGCGCACCATTTTGGTGATCTGCGTTAAGAGTTCTTTGGCGTTGATGCGGCAATGGATATACAAAAACACAGAGCGCTCGATCGTGACCGCGACCGCGAAGGCCGAGGCGGTTAAAATCGGATATGCCCATTGGCCCCCTTCGCGGATAAATTTGGCCAAAAACGCGAATGTATCCATGGTTCCTCCCTATTCTTTAATATGTTCCGCGCGGTTCTAATAAATAATAGTTAATCATATCATGTGACCCGAGCGATGTCAACGTATTGACATATTGGCAATTATGTCGCCCTACTCCTTTACCGGAACAAAGGGCAGGGGCTCCAACAAATCGTTCTTAAACGAGTGCGCAAAGGCGATCTTTTTGTAATACGATTTTTCTTTGGGCAAAAAGATCATGACCTGCGGCTTTTCGACTTTGCCTTTAATGGTAACGCCCACGGTAAAGGTGATCGTCCCGGGCTGGTCGATCCGAAAGCCCTGTCCCTCGGCTGTGCCGGATGCCGGCGCGGCCGAATCCGCCGAAGCAGTTTTTACGGTGGGGGCTTTTTGCGGCGCCGGGAGTATCGCCGGCCCTTCCCGCTTTTGCATGCTTTGCGCCGAAGCGCTTGTAAAGGCCCCGGCGGCCAAAAGAAGTGCGCATAAAAACATCATAGTTGGTTTCATGAGATAGTCCCTTTATTTTAATTCAAAATTCTGTATTTTCGGAAAAACATAATTTCCCGCGCTTCCGGCCGAATCCAGCGGGGCGCCCCTGCCGGGCAGGCGGGGCGCGTAAAATGCTTCCTGGGACGAATACACCAGGAGCGGCCAGCAGCCGTAGGCGGCGCCCGCATCCTTGACAACGGAAAGCGCCACCACGTTTTTTCCCTCCCGCAGTTTTCCGGCCAGCGCGGCTTTACGCACCGGCAGGGGTTCGCCGCGCGCCGCGGCAGTATCGGCCGCTATCATTTCGCCGTTTACAAACAGTTGTACGCTGCCGCGGGCGGCGTAATAGAGCTGCGCTTCCTGCGGGCTGGAGAGCGCAAAAAAGGTGCGCCGGAAGAGCACGCGGCCGGCCGGCTGATAAGCACGCGCGTCCGCCGGATTGCCCGTGCCGTACCACATGGGAGCAGGCGCTTTGGCGGGAAATCCTTGGGGCGGCGCGGAGGACTCCGCCCGCACTTTTTGCACTTTTACCCAATGGCTTTCGTCAAAGTCAAGCGTTTGCCAGGAGGGGGCCGTGTCGGTCTGGCAAAGCCACTGCGGGCCGGAGGCGATCGTATCGGTTTTAAGCCGGGTCCGCTTTTCGCCGTAACGCTGGGCGTTGTCCTGGTAGAGGCGCATGTAGGCATGCGTAACCGAGGGGCCCGCGGCAAAATTGGAGTCGGCAAACGCCAGCAGGTTCTTATAAATATCGAAGGCCTGTTGTTGCAGTTGCAAACCGACCTCCTCAAAACGCGCCTTAAACTCCTCCTGCTCGGCGGCAGTGGCGCTTTTGGGGAAGGGCGGTTGCTTAAAGGCCTTGAGGCACAGCAGATCGTAACAGCGCCCGCGCATGAAAAGCACGTCGGCGATTTTCTGGCGTGTCTGCTTAACGTATTCGTCGTCGATCTTGTAGGCTTCGCCGATCTTGATCGTTTTGAGCAGGTTGGTGAGCGCCTGATCGTCGTACGTTTCCACCTGTTTGAGCAGCTTGGTTTCGTAGACGAACTTTTCGTAATCGTCGAAGGTGGCGGGGATCGGCGCCTCGCGCGCGATCTGCGAGACTTCGGCGTAGATCTGGCCTACGGAGAAACTCGTTTTGGTGACTTCCGCCGATGCCTTTTTGTAAAGGTCATCGAACTCCTGATAGGTGGTCCCCATTTCCAGGCATTTTAAGAACAGGTTGATGGCGCGCTCCTGGTAGGGCGCTATTTTTTGCAGCAGGTTGAGTTTGGCGGCGATAAGCGCAAAACCCTCCGGATTGGCCTTGTTCTCCATGCTGCGGGCGATTTCCACCAGCGCCAGGTAATTTTCGCCGGCCAGCATGGGCAGATAGGTAAGTTTTTTGTGCGATTCGGCGATGTATTTGTCCTCGATTTTTTCCTTGATCCCCAGCTTTACATTTTGCTCGTGAAAATGGAGCGCCTTATTGACAAAGTAGTTTTCTACGGCCTGGGCGATTCCCAATTCAAGCGCCAGGCGTTCCTCGAGCGAAGCGTTCGGGGGTCGCTGCTGCTTAAAAATGTCCATGGCGAAATCCTCGTAGGACTGGCCGATCTGGTTGATGCTGCGCGTGATCCATTCGGAAATGCCGTAGCTTAATACGCGCGAGTAGGCATCGATGGTCTGGTCCAGGAGCTCCGACTTTTTCTTGAGGCGCTCGTTATACACCGGGCGCGGCTGCACCAGGGCGATCTTGACGAATTGTTCATGGGTAATTTCCCCCAGTGTAAACTGCGCCTTGGCGGCGTAATACTTATTCACGGCGCTGGGGTTCCTGAGTTTTTTAAAGGTAGCGATGGTTTGGTTTAACTGCTCCATGGCCTCGCCTTGTTTGTTCTGCATGTACAGGGCGATTCCCACCATGCAAAGGGCCTGCACCACGCGGCTCTGGTCGTTGCCGAAGCGTTTGAAAAAATCACGGTTTACGCGGCCGACGCCCTCCCAGTCCTTGATCTTGCCGTAGAGTTCTCCCGCGCGGAAGAGTACGTCGGCCGCGTCCGCGGAAGAAGCGTAGAGCTGGGACATTTTTTCAAAGACCGCCGCGGCCTCGGAAGGCTTTTCGGCGTTTTCATAGGCGAATCCCGCATTGTAAAGTGCCGTCGGGGCCACCTCCGATTTGGGGTAGCTTGCCACAACGCGCAGATAGGTCTGGCCGGCGTTTTCCCATTGGGACATTTTTTCATAACATTTGGCGGTCTGAAAAAGGGCCTTGGCCAGCAGGCGCGAGGCCGTGTATTGCTGGGAGAGGCGCTGGTACATAAGCACGGCGCGCGACCATTCGGCCAGGCGCTCATAGGAGAGTCCGGCATTGTAAAGCGCGACGTCGGCAATTAAAGCGTCCGGAAATTCACGCGCCACGCGTTCATACTGGGCCGAGGCGTCCTCGTAGCGTTGCTGCGCCTCAAGCTGTTCGGCCATGCGGAACATGGACTCGGCAATGCGCGAAAGGGCTTCCCGTTTGTCACCGCTTTCACCGGCGTTATCGCGCAGTTTCTGGTACCATACCTGGGCCTGGTCGAACTGTTTTTGTTCGTAAAACGATTGGGCCACCATACGCAGGGCTTCCAGAAAATAGTGGCTCTTGGGATATTTACCGATGATATCCTGGTAAACGGTCCTGCTTTCCGGAAACATCTTGGTGTTGTAATAGATCGAGGCTTTAATCGAGAGCACCTCGCAGCTTTTTTCGGTGTCGGGCCGCAGCGCCAGATAGTTGTCGCAGGCGCGCAGCATGAGCCGCGAAGCCGGCGTAAGCACGGCCGAGTCTTTGGTTGCCGGGGCCGCGGCCGAATCTTTGGCCGCCGGCGGCAGCGCGCGCTCCGTTTTTGGGGAAGGCAGGGCCTTGGGCGCCATGGTTTTTTTGCCGCCGCAGGCGACAAACAGAGCTTGACATACAATAAAAACCAACACGATCGCCGGGATTGGTCGCCGGGAGCTCATTGTTTTCTCCCTCCGGTTTCCTGCTTGATCAGGTTTTGCGAGGCGACAATGGCGTTCCAGGCCGCGGTTTCACGGTATTTGCTGTCCGGATACCGCTTGGAAACCGTCATGTATTCTTCGGCGGCGCGATAATAATTTCCGAGCGAAAAGAGGATATCGGCCATATTATAGTGGCACTCGTTGGCATGCGGTGATTGCGGATAGGCCTTGATGAACTTGCCGTAGGCGTCGATGGCCGTCTGGTAAACGGCTGTGTCGTTTTTCTGCAAGGCCGCCTGATGAAACCCCAGGGCGCCGTCATACAGCGCATTCTCGGCCAGACTATCGCCCTGGGCGCGCACACGCACATCGGATTGGTTTTTGGACCAGGCGCCGGTTTTGTTATACTTATTATAAAAATCGATCTTTGCCGTGCTCGCCTGCGCAAGCGAGAGGCCGCGCTCCGAAAGCGCCACCAGCTCGTTTTCAACCAGCGGGCTGTTTTTATAATTCGGGAACATTGCCAGGAGTCGCCGATAGGTTTCCATGGCAATCGGGAAACGGCCCTGCTCCTTGAAAATGGCGGCCAGGCGGTGCAGGATCTGCGCGCCCATGGTCTCGCTGCCGAGCCGGTTGACAAAACGCAGGGCGCGCGCAAGGCCTTTGTCGCCGGTTACGTCGATTTCCGAAAAACTGATGGCGATATAATCCATGGATTCCTTGGCCAGCAGCGCCGAGCTGAACGTACTGGCCCCGCTTAAATCGACCAGCGCTAAAAACGAGCTGATCGCTTTTTGCGGGTTGCTCTGCCGGTACTGCGCCCATGCCAGTTTGTAAAGCGCTTCGTCGAACCACTCGCTTTCGGGATAGAGCATTACC
>JAQUMP010000162.1 GCA_028718065.1 Chitinivibrionales bacterium
CTTTTCTACGGAGGTAAGCAGATTGGAAGCGCCGAAAATAACCGTATCGTGCGAAACGACATCGTAGGCGTTCAGTTCGGCGATATTTTTAATGCAGCAATTTTTAATGTTGCGGCCGGCAAGATAAATGTTGGTTTGGTTGCCGTCCACCAGCACCAGATTTTTTTTGCCGTCGCACGAGAGATTTTTAAAGAGCGAAACCATGGTTTTGGTCTTGGGTTTTTCGACCGTGAGGCCATCGACCACAAATACTTTTTCGTCGAGCGCGCGGGAGGAGAGCGCCGAACTGAGGGCGACCCTTCTGAGCTTTTGGGGAATGGCGGTCCAGTAGTCGCGCGGATCGGGACCATGCGCCTTGCCGCCGCGCCGCCAGACGGGCGAGGTGTTTGAACCGGCGCGCGCGCGACCAGTTCCTTTTTGTTTCCAGGGTTTACGGCCGCCGCCGCTCACTTCGGCGCGGCCTTTGGTCTTGGACGTGCCCTGGCGCTGGTTGGCCTGCAAGGCCTTAATGACCAGATAGATGACATGCTCGTTGACCGGCGCGTCGAACGCGGCTGCGGGCAGTTCGATGTCGCCCTTGATTTTTCCGTCTTGAGAAAAAAGCTTTGCTTTCATGATCTTATTCTACTTTGGTTTGTACGGGCGGCCGCAAGGACCGCCCCTACTGCGTTATGCTGCTTTCGATTTTGCCGCGACTTTGGAAATATACACGATGCCGTTCTGGTGGCCTGGGACCGCGCCCTTGACAAAAAGCAATTCGTCTTCTTTGTCCACGCCCACGAGATCCAGATTGCGAACCGTGCGCGGGGCCGCGCCGTAATGGCCGGCCATTTTTAAGCCTTTAAAAACACGTCCGGGATAGGTATTGGAGCCGCTGGAGCCGCGTTCGCGCACATTGGCGTTGCCGTGTGTTTTGCGGCCGCGCTCGAAATTGTGCCGCTTAATCGTGCCGGCAAAACCGCGCCCTTTGGAAATGCCGATGATATCCACTTTTTTAATATTTTCGAACAACTCCACGCTTACCTTCTGCCCCGCGACCGGTTTTTCTTCGGCGTTGTCCAACTCAAATTCATGGACAAAACGGGTCGGGGTGGTGCCTAATTTTTTAAAGTGCCCGACTTGCGGCTTGTTAAGTTTTTTTTCGGCAATGGGCTTGAACCCCAGTTGCACGGCGGAGTAACCGTCGTTGCTAACGGTTTTGACCTGGTGCACGATATTGGCGCCTATGGCAATGACCGTGACCGGGACCAGCGCGCCCGTTTCTTTGTTGGGCATGCGCGTCATGCCGATCTTTTTTCCGATGAGTCCTTGCATAATTTTTATCACCTGAAATTTATTTGAAAAAAATTCTTTTAATCTTTATTAACCTCTCCCCAACTCCCCTGCCCCTCTTCCCCTCTCCGATAGGAGAGGGGAAGAGGGGTGGCCGCAAGGCCGGGGTGATGAGGAGAGGTTACCTTTGCATCTACACCTTTATCTCCACATCCACGCCGGCAGGCAGATCGAGTTTCATGAGCGAATCGACCGTTTGCGGGGTGGATTCGAGAATGTCGATGAGCCGTTTGTGAATGCGCGTTTCGAACTGTTCGCGTGACTTTTTATCGATGTGCGGCGAGCGCAACACCGTGTAAATACTCTTTTGGGTCGGCAGCGGGATCGGGCCGCAGATGCGCGCGCCGGTACCCTTGGCGGTCCGGACGATGTCCGATGCCGATTTGTCAAGAATATTGTGGTCGAACGACTTTAAACGGATCCTGATTCTTTCGCCTGGCACGAGAATGCCCCTTTCTAACAAATCCCCCTCAAAGCTGTCCCCCTTATCAAGAGGGATGCCGAAGGCAGGGGGATATTTTCAAAACGTAAAAAACTATTTAACGCCCTTACTCATTATATTCTTCCCATACTTGCTAACAATTTTTCCTGGATGGCCTTGTTCGTCGCCTCGTAATGATCGAATTGCATTGTGTAAAGCGCTCGCCCTTGCGAAAGCGACCGCGCCGAGGTCGCGTACCCGAACATTTCGCTGAGCGGCGTTTCGGCGTCGATGACCTGGCCGTCGCTGCGCGCCGTGATCCCGATGATTTTGCCCCGACGGCTGTTAAGGTCGCTTAGGAGGGCGCCCATGTAATTTTCCGGGGCGATCAATTCTACTTTCATCATCGGCTCTAAAATGACCGGCCCCGCATTACGGCAGGCTTGGTTAAACCCCATGGTCGCCGCGATCTTGAAGGCCATTTCGTTTGATTCGTTCTCACGGGCGTAACAGTGCGTGCACACGACGCGGACCCCGACCAGCGGATAGCCCGAAAGCACACCCCCGGTGGCCGCTTCGGCCACACCCTGCTTGACAGCCGCAACAAAACGCTGGTCTACAAACCCCGGAGCGACTTTATTTTCGAAAACAACGGCCTGCGCCGGATCGATGGGCGTAAGCGCAAGCACGATGCGGGCATACAAATTTTTTCCGCCGATGGTCTGGCTGAATTCAAAATTTTCCGTCGTTGCCTGCGTTATGCTTTCCCGGTACGAAACCTGCTGCTTACCCACGTGCACGCCGACATTAAATTCCCGCGTAAGACGGTCGCGTAAAATTTCTAAGTGCAATTCTCCCATGCCCGCGATAAGGCGCTGACCGGTTTCTTTATCGACCGAAACCGTGCAGGTTGGGTCTTCGTCGACCAAATGATCCAGCGCCAGCGAAAGTTTTTCTTCATCGGCCGTTGATTTAGGCTCGATGGACTGGCTGATGACCGGCGAAGGAAAGGTCATGCGTTCGTAAACGATCGGGTTATCCAGGGCGCAGATCGTATCACCCGTTTTAGTATCGCGCAATCCGACCAATGCCATAATCTGCCCTGCATGAAATTCTTCCTGGGGTTCGCGTTTTTGCGAATGCATAAGAAATATCCGCATGATACGCTCGCGCGTTTCTGTGCGCGGGTTTAAAACCACATCGCGCATTGTTATGCTCCCCGAATAGGCCCGCGCAAAGGCCAGCCGTCCCACATGCGGATCGCTGGCGATCTTGAAAACCAGCGCCGAAAACGGGTCGGACGCCTTGGGAAATCGTTCTAACGCTTGCCCCGTTTTGGGATGCGTTCCCGTTACTACCCCTCGGTCAAGCGGTGACGGCAAAAACGTTACCACGCCGTCGAGCAACTGCTGAATGCCTTTATTGCGAAAGGCCGCCCCGCAAAAAACCGGGACCAATTTATCGGCCGTTACGCCCGTTCTGACCGCTCCGTTAATTACCTCGACGGAAAGCGGCGCCCCTTCAACCATTCGGTGCATGAGATCGTCGCTGTAATCGCAAACGGCCTCGAGCATGCGCTCGCGCGCCGCCTGCGCCTCACCGGCCAGAGCGGCGGGGATTTCTCCCTCGGTAACATCCGCGCCCAGACTCTCTTCGCTATAAGTAAAAGCCCGCATGCCGACCAGATCCACCACCCCGGCAAAGGAGTCTTCTTTACCGATAGGAATCTGGACCGGTACGATGCGTTTTTGGGCGCCGAACTTGGCCTCCATCATGGCAACTACCTTGTTAAAATCGGCGCCGATGCGGTCCATCTTATTGACAAAAGCAATCCGGGGTACGCCGTAATGGTCGGCTTGCCGCCATACGGTCTCGGATTGAGGTTCTACGCCCCCAACGGAGTCAAAAATTGCAATCGCGCCATCCAGTACTCTCAAAGAACGCTCGACTTCTATGGTGAAGTCGACGTGGCCGGGTGTGTCGATGATATTGATCGCAAACCCGTTCCACCGGCAGGTGATCGCGGCCGAGGTGATTGTAATACCCCGTTCGCGCTCCTGCACCATCCAGTCCATGACCGTATTACCGTCGTGGACTTCGCCCATTTTATGGACCAGACCGGTATAGTATAAAATCCGCTCGGTGGTCGTGGTCTTGCCGGCATCGATGTGGGCCATGATGCCGATATTTCTAACGTTGTGGAGATCGTCGACATTGTTCATTGTCATGCCGCCGGCGCTTTGGTAGAGACGCACGGCCGTGCGTCTCTACGATCTCCTTATAAAAAATTTACCACCGGAAATGAGCAAACGCCTTGTTCGCTTCGGCCATTTTGTGCGTATCGATTTTCTTGCGGATCGAGCCGCCTTCGTTCTTGGAAGCGGCCAGGATCTCGTTGGCCAGTCTCTCGGCCATGTTTTTTTCGGTACGCTCTTTACTATAGGTAATCATCCAGCGGATCGCCAGCGAGGTCTTGCGCTCGCTGGAAACTTCCACGGGGATCTGGTAATTGGCGCCGCCGATACGCCGGGTCTTGACCTCCAGCGATGGCTTGACGTTTTCCAGGGCCTTCTTGAAAACCGTGAGCCCGTCCTGCCCGCTGTGCTCGGCGACCATGTCGATGGCGCTATAAAAGATGCCCTCGGCCGTGCGTTTCTTGCCGGCGCGCAGGATGGTATTGACGAACTGCGTCACCAGCGTGCTCTTGAATTTTGGATCGGGCACTACAATGCGCTTATGGGTTTTTCTACGTCGTGACATACCGTTGGTTCCTTATGCTTTTTTGGGGCGTTTTACGCCGTATTTGGAGCGGCCCTGTTTGCGGCCCTCGACGCCCTGCGTGTCCAGCGCGCCGCGGATGATATGATAGCGGATGCCCGGCACGTCTTTAACGCGGCCGCCGCGGATAAGCACGATGGAGTGCTCCTGCAGGTTATGGCCCTCGCCCGGAATGTAGCAGTTTACCTCCATGTGGTTGGTCAACCGCACGCGGGCGACCTTGCGCAAGGCGGAATTGGGTTTTTTGGGCGTGGTGGTATAAACCCGCGTACACACCCCGCGCCGTTGCGGGCAGTGCTGCAGGGCGCGGTTGGTGCTGCGCTCTCCCGGCGTCTGCCGGCCGATCTTGATTAGTTGACAAATCGTAGGCACGTAAGCTCCCTTAAAAAACAATCTTTTAAAAATAATTAATGAACTGTTAAAAATCAAGTAGAGACGTAGCGCGCTACGTCTCTACGAAATGGTTCTGCCGTTTTTATAACAATTCCCCGCTGATGTCTAAGAAATCGTTGTGCTCGGCCTTGGGCTCTTCCACGGTCATGGCGTCGGTTTCCAGGTCTTTGACCGCCAGGTTGCGATACATGGGCGTGCCCGTGCCGGCCGGAATAAGATTGCCCATGATAAGATTTTCCTTGAGGCCCTTGAGATAGTCGGTCTTGCCCTCGATGGCTGCGCGCGCCAGGACCTTGGTGGTTTCCTGGAACGAGGCCGCCGAAAGGAATGATTCGGTTGTCAAGGACGCCTTGGTTATGCCCAGCAAGAGCGGGATATAGGTGGCCGGCTGGCCGCCCTCGGCCACGACGATTTCGTTCTTGCCGAAAACCGATCCCTTTTCCACCTGGTCGCCTTCCAGAAATTCGGTATCGCCCGGGTTCTGGATGCGCACCTTTTTGAGCATTTGCGCCACGATGACTTCGATGTGCTTGTCGTTGATGGTAACGCCCTGCAGACGGTAGACCGCCTGGATTTCGTCCAGCATATACTGCTGCACCGCGTTTTCACCCTTGACACGCAGGATATCATGCGGGTCGATGGAACCTTCGCTGAGGCGATCGCCGGCCTTGACCCGGTCGGTCTCGTGCACGCGCAGATGCTTGCCGAGCGGGATAAGGTATTCGCGCGACTCGCCATGCTCGCCCATGACCACGACCTTGCGGTTGCCGCGTTCGGCCTCGTGGAACTCAATAAGCCCGTCGATTTCGGCGATCACGGCGCTGTCTTTGGGACGGCGCGCCTCAAAGAGCTCGGCCACGCGCGGCAGACCGCCCGTGATGTCGCGGCTCTTGCTCACTTCGCGCGGGATCTTGGCCAAAATATCGCCCTCGGCCACGACGCTGCCTTTTCTTATTTGCAAATAAGCGCCGGTGGGTGCGGCCACGTTGGCGGCGCGCTTGCCGTTGTTGTCCATAATTTGCAGATGGGGATGGAGCTTGCGTTCGCGGTGCTCCATGACCACGATATTGGAAACGCCGGTGCGGTCGTCGTAGAGCTCGTTCATGGTTTCGCCTTCGACCAGGTCCACGAATTCCACCATACCCGCCTTATGGGCCAGAATGACGATATTATACGGGTCCCACTCAAAGAGCATCTGGCCCTTTTGGACCTTGTGGCCGTCGGTCACCTTTACATACGCGCCATAGGGCACGTTGTAGCGGTAGCGTTCACGTTCTTCGTTGTCGAAAACAACGATTTCGCCGGCGCGGTTCATGACCACGTCGCCGTCTTTGTGGTGCACGGTTTCCAGCGTAACGTAGCCGACTTTACCGTCGATCTTGGCCGTTTCCTTGCTTTGCGCGATAAGGCGGCTGGCCGTACCGCCGATGTGGAACGTGCGCAGCGTGAGCTGCGTGCCGGGTTCGCCGATGCTCTGCGCGGCCATAATGCCCACGGCTTCGCCGATGTCAACGTCTTTGCCTGTGGCTAAGTTAAGGCCATAGCACTTGCGGCATACGCCCGCGGGTGCGTCGCAAGTGAGTACCGAGCGCAGGCGCAGTTTTTCGTAACCGGCGGCCTCGATGTTCTTGGCCGTGACTTCGTCGATTAAGGTGTTGGCGGCGCAGATCATGGTCTCGTTGACGGGATCGTAAACGTCCTCTTGACAAACGCGACCGAGGATGCGGGAAGAAAGCGCTTCCATGACTTCGTCGCCTTCGCGCAGGGCCTCGATATCGATGCCCTTGATGGTGCCGCAATCTTCCATGGTAATGACCACGTCCTGCACCACGTCGACCAGGCGGCGCGTGAGGTAACCGGCGTCGGCCGTTTTTAAGGCCGTGTCCGCGAGGCCTTTGCGCGCGCCGTGCGTGGAGATAAAGTACTCCAGCACCGAGAGGCCGTCTTTAAAATTGGAAAGGATCGGGTTTTCGATGATTTCACCCACGGCGCCCGTGATTTTTTTCTGGGGCTTCTGCATGAGGCCGCGCATACCGGCCAGCTGCTTGATCTGGTCTTTGCTGCCGCGCGCGCCGCTGTCCATCATGATGAACACGGGGTTGAAGCCGTCTTTGTCTTTCTTGAGCGCATCGTAGAGCACATCGGCCACGCTGTTGGTGGTGTGCGTCCAGAGGTCGATGATTTTATTGTAGCGTTCGCCCTCGGTGATGATGCCGCGGTCGTACTGTTTACGGATGCGCGTGACTTCGTCCACGGATTTATTGACGATCGCGCGCTTTTCGTCCGGCACCC
>JAQUMP010000163.1 GCA_028718065.1 Chitinivibrionales bacterium
CCCATTGACGAAATGCGCCTTCGGTAAACTTTTGGATATTGCCCTTGTGCACCAGGGTTATGCTGCGGCGCCCATGCTCCAGCGCGTAGCGGATGGCCGCGCACACTAAGCGCTGCGAGCCGAACCGGCTGATGGGTTTAATGCCGATGCCGCTGTCCGGCCGGATGTCCCAGTTGAGCCGCTCCTTTAGAAAGGCGATGAGCTGAAGCGCTTCCGGAGAACCGGCGGCGACTTCCTTGCCCGAATAAACGTCCTCGGTGTTTTCGCGGAAAATAACCATGTCGATTTTTTGGGGTTCCCGCACGGGCGCGGGCACGCCGCTGAAGTAGCGCACCGGCCGCAGGCAGACATAGAGGTCCAGCAGTTGACGCAGCGCGACATTGAGCGAGCGGATGCCGCCGCCCACCGGCGTGGTGAGCGGGCCCTTGATGCCGACCAGATATTTTTTAAAAGCCGCCACGGTTTCGTCGGGCAACCAGTTGCCCACGGTCTTAAAGGCCTTTTCGCCGGCCGGGACTTCGCGCCAGTCAATTGAGCGGCGGCCGCCGTAGGCTTTTTGAAGGGCGTTATCGAAGACGATGCGCGCCGCGCGCCAGATGTCCGGTCCGGTGCCGTCGCCTTCGATAAAGGGGATGGTGGGATTATCGGGAACGACTAATTTTCCGTTTTCTAAGGTTATCGTGGAAGCCATAGCTTGTGTTTCGCTTGATCTCGCCCCCTAAGGCGAAAATGTGCCACCGGCACATGCCAATCCCGAAGGGGGACTTAAGGGGGTGTATAATAGATTAATAAAAATACGACATCCGGCCGGCAATCACAAGCGAAACCAAGGAGTCGTTTATAATAATTGTATAATTGAATTTATCGGCCGGGATACCTATATTTTATGGCGAATTATCCCTCGATGCCAGGAAGGAGCAAATTATGAAACCAATCCTGCGTTTGGCGGCGGTCATCTCCGTTTCGTTCTGTTTGCGCGCCGCGGCTCTGGGCGCCGGCGATGCCGCGCCCGACTTTACACTTACGACATATGCGAATGTTCCCCTTACGCTTTCACAATTCCAGGGTGAGGTGCGTATTGTCTACTTTTTCTCCGGCTGCACCTGACCGACGACGAAGGTGGTCGGTTCGGCCATCCAAAATCTCTTGCAGAAACCGTTTGCAAACGATAGCGTTAAGGTGATCGGCATAGAAACTTCAGGCGCTTCCTCCCAGGACATTGCCGGATTCGCAAGCGCAACCGGGGCGACTTTTCCGATTGCCATGCAGGGCCAGCAAACGGCCGCGGCGTACGGCGCCGGCGGCAATTATGTGTTTCTTATCGACCGGAACGGCTATTTTGTTGATATCCTTGCCGCCGGATCTTCCATTAACCGTGACAGCGCTCTGCAGGCCATGGCGGACAAAATTCCGGCGCTTTTGGCCAGCGCGGCGCTGTTGCGTGGGGGAAAGGCGGGTGCGCATGCGTCTTTGCGCCAGCCGATTTTTGCCGGCGCCGCGCCGGCCTACGATTTGCACGGCAGGCCGCTTTCGTTCGAGGCGGCACGTTCGGCGCACCGGCCGGTTGTTTTGTCAAATGGGAAATTAAAGATTTACTTGGGGAAGTAGGAACAAGTTGTTTTCGAATATTATATTTTTTTCAAATTTTCCGCGTCAAGGCGGTCTTTTTCACGTCCCGAAGCTAGTTTGTTAATTATGAGTTTTTGTTTTGATATTACCGGGACCAGGAGATCATCGATTTTTACCATCTCTTTTCCTTCCGAAGCTTCGTCATAACTTAACCCGTCGATTGTTGTGATAATATCTATTCTTCGGGGTATGACGCCTATCTGTACGATGGTCCCCGGAATGCTGAAATCCTGTATTGCGATTTTTTCCATCGGCGCTCCAAAGTTTGCCAACGCATTGTAAACCTTCGCGGCATTTTTGCTTTCCGCCTTTACAAAGATATCAATGTCTCCCGTCGCTCTTGGAAATCCGTGCACCGCTAAAGCATAAGCGCCGATTAATAAAAAATCAACGTTGTTTTCGATTAACAATGACAACATTTCTTTGTAATCTTGATTTAACATCGTATCTCCCCGTAAGAGAAAATATTTCTTCAGAAAGCTCCCCGACAAACGAAAGGGCCTCCGATTTTTTCATTTCCCCCGGTTTGCCCGGTCCGTTTTTATCTGTTTTTAAAATAGCATTTTTATTTACGTTCATTGTTTTCCTTTCCGGTTACCGTATAAGCCAAAATAATATTTTTTAAAGGCAAGTCCGCTATTTCATTTGGATGGGCAGGCTAGCAAAAAAATCAGGGACGAACCACCACGCGATTTTTGCCCGCGCGCTTGGCCTCATATAATGCGGTATCGGCTTTTTGAACAAGGTTCTGGGAAGTGCAGACGGTTTCCGCGCAGGACGCCACGCCGATGCTGAAGGTCATGGCATGCCCCTTGGGTTTGCATTCTTCTATTTTTGCTCTGAGTCTTTCGGCGAGGATGCCGGCGTCGTGCGCGTCGGTTTGCGGCAGGATCACGGCAAATTCATCGCCGCCATAGCGGCAGCAGATATCCAACTCGCGCGCCCCTTCCTTTAACAACTTTCCGATTTCGGCAAGTACCGTGTCCCCTTCGGGATGACCGAAATGGTCGTTGAGTTCTTTAAAGTTGTCCGTGTCGATCATCATCAGGGAAACGGGGGTGCCATAGCGCGCGTGTCGTTTAAGTTCCTGGTCGACCTTCTGGTAGCAAAAGGCATGATTAAAAAGTCCGGTAAGATTATCATGCACGGACAAATTAACGATCGCGGCGATATGCGCCTCGTCGATAACGGTGGCGGCATGCAGTTCGCCGGTAAGGTTGGAAAGATAATCCAGCGATGCGACCGCGATGCGGATATTGCGGTTCATGGTGGTTGACATTTCGTATTTATGCCGGAGGATATTGTTCCACAGGTTTTCGGCAATGGTCGGGCTGAAAAGATGGTGCGTTACCGCGTATAAAAGATCGGTATAAAATCTGCCGCCCCGTTTTTTATGCAAATCGTCGAGAAAGTTTTTCTCGGCTTCGGTAATGGGCCGGTCGCCGGCAAACGCGGAAACAACGTCCAAGGTCAAAACGCTGTCCGCGATAGGGTATTCGGATTCGTCTTTTTCTCTTTCGTCAAACAGAGGTAATGCTTCGTTCATAATGGACCCGCCGGAACCGTTTTATTCAAGGGAAATGGCATCGACCGGGCACCCGCGTATGGCAAGTTGACAGGCGGAAAGACAAAATTGCGGTACCCGCTGTGTCTTAATTTCGGCCTTGCCGCTTGCATTCATCGCAAATATTTCCGGGCATGAAAGCGCGCAGAACTCGCAGTTCGCGCATTTTTCGGTGTTCATGGAAATCTTCATGGCCGCTCCCCATTCAGTTTGAATTGTTGATTTTGACATTGATATTTTTAAAAGTGTTTGAAGAATTTTACCGTTTTAATAAAGAAAGCAACTAACATGCCGAAAAGAATTAGTCAAATCCTCGAGATTAAAACCTTGGGATATTTCATAATTAACAATACGTTTATCACCCATTAAACCATTTGGGTCCCAGAAAAATTCCCAATAGTGAGAAATAACTTTATCAATTACGACCTTTTTCCATGGTTTGCATTTCTCAGGCGCTCCAAAGGAGTGCCGGACCTTAGCTATCTCCTGTTAGCTCAGGGAAAGCCACTGGCATAGGATTTGCGTAATTAATGGGTAAGATTGAGGATTTATAAAATTGCATACAAGCTAAAATTGGAAGGCCCATTTCAGCAGCATGAAATAACAGGAAGATTAATGGGAGGCGGATTATGAGCGACAAGAAACCGAACCTGTTCTTTTTAAATAAAAAGAACTTATCAAAAACGTTGCAGAACCCGGTCACAAAATATTCGGCCACCATCGATCAGAATTTCGGATATTACACGGAAGAACATTTCCACGAGATGCTGGCGATCGAACGCAAGCGCACGGAACGTTCGCAGAGCCCCATTATCCTGGCGATACTTGACATTTACAACCTTTTTGATGCGGTTTCCCCCGGCGAACTCGTTAAGAGTATTTCAAAGCTGCTCGAGGCCTCCACCCGGGAAATCGATATAAAAGGATGGTACGAAAAAGACCGCTGTATCGGAATTATCTATACGGAAATCCATAAAATCGACCGGTCTCCCAAAGAATCGATCCTCAATAAAATAAAAGCGAATGTCCATAATGCCTTTGGGCCGCAGCTTGCCGAAAAAGTCGCCATAACCTGCGTGGCGTTTCCGGAAGAGGTCAATCATGCGGAGGCCGATATCGGTCAAATTGCCGACGCCCGCTTTTATGAACCACCCTGGGAGGATTCCGTCGCGAAAAAAGTGGCCCTTGTCGCCAAACGAAGCGTGGATGTAATCGGCAGCATTTTCCTGATACTGCTTTTTTCGCCGTTTTTTCTGATTATTCCGGTGTTCATTAAAAGCACCTCCGCGGGACCGGTATTTTTTAAGCAGCAGCGCGTTGGTCGCGGCGGTAAACGCTTTACCTTTCTTAAATTCAGGTCCATGTACGCTAACAACAACAGCGCGGTACACCAGGAATATATTAAAAAGTTGATCGCGGGAGGGGCCGAAAACGCCGGTTCCTCAGGAGCGCCCGTTTACAAAATCAAAAACGATTCGCGCATAACGCCCATCGGAAGATTTTTGCGCCGGTCGAGCCTTGATGAAATCCCCCAGTTCATAAACGTTCTTCTGGGCAACATGTCGCTGGTGGGGCCGCGGCCGCCGATCCCGTACGAAATTATCAATTATCGCCTGTGGCACTGGCGGCGCGTCCTGGAAGTAAAGCCGGGCATAACCGGGTTCTGGCAAGTGGCCGGCCGAAGTTCCACCACCTTCGATACCATGGTCCGCATGGACCTCGCCTATATCGAGCAGTGGTCGTTCTGGTGGGACATTCGTCTGTTGGCACGGACGCCCCTGGTGATGGTTAAGGGTGCCTACTAAAGACGATCTAACTTTTTTCAAAGGGACAATTATATGGTTCGCATCGGCATTATCGGTCTGGGCTACTGGGGCCCCAATATTGTACGGAACTTCAGTAGCACCGGTGATGCCCGCGTGGCGGCGGTGTGCGATAAAAATCCGGTCGCGCTCAAACAATTCGCGCAGAACAACCCGGGTATTAAAACCTGCTCCGAATCCCGGGAAATCGTTACCGCCGCGGACATCGACGCCGTTGCCATCGTAACGCCGGTCTCCACCCATTTTGAACTGGCGCAGGCGGCGCTGGGTAACGGCAAGCATGTTTTTGTGGAAAAACCCTTTACCGATTCGGTCGCGCACGCCGAAGCGCTGATCGAGCTGGCCGAAAAAAAAGACCTGGTGATTATGGTCGACCATACCTTTCTTTTTACCGGCGCGGTCGCGAAGATAAAGGAAATAATTGACAATAAGGAATTAGGGAAAATGTACTATTACGATTCCACGCGCGTTAATCTGGGGCTTTTTCAGCACGATATCAACGTGATCTGGGACCTGGCGCCGCACGATTTTTCCATTATGAACCATGTCGTGACCGACCGTCCGGTGGCGCTCTCCGCCTGCGGCCGGGCGCATGTGAGCCGGTTTGAAGATATTGCCTACATTACGGTTTTTTTTACCGGCAACCTCATAGCGCATATCAACGTTAACTGGCTCTCGCCGGTAAAGATCCGTTCGACGCTGATCGGCGGCGAGAAAAAAATGCTGGTCTGGAACGATACCAACGACGATGAAAAATTAAAAGTTTATGATAAAGGCATCGACGTTACCACCAAGGAGAGCATTTACGATTTGCTGGTGAGTTACCGCTCCGGCGACATCTGGACGCCAAAGATTGATAAGAGAGAAGCTTTAAAGCAGGAATGTTCCTATTTCACGGATTGCGTCGCCAATCATAAAAAACCTTCCAACGACGGACGTGCCGGCCTGCAGGTTGTGCGCCAGTTGGCAGCATGCGATGCATCACTTCGCTTAAATGGGGAGACGGTGGCATTATGAACACAACGACAACGGCCGAAAACGTAAATCTTGACGAAAGCCTCTATTTTTCGCAGTATTTTCCGCGTCCGCTGAACAATGTCTACATCACTAACGACGTGGTCCTGGGATCAAACGTGCGCCTCTCCAAATTCATCAATTTATACGGGTGTACGGTCGGCGACAATACTAAAATCGGGGCCTTTGTGGAAGTGCAGAAAAACGCCCATATCGGCAAAAATTGTAAAATCCAGAGTCATACCTTTATCTGTGAAGGCGTGACCCTCGAAGACGAAGTGTTCGTGGGCCACGGCGTCGTTTTTATCAACGATAAATATCCCACCGCGACCAATCCGGACGGCTCCCTGCAAAGCGAGCAGGACTGGCAGGTGAAACCGACGCTCGTTAAGAGAGGCGCGGCGATTGGTTCGGGCGCGACCATCCTGTGCGGCGTAACCATAGGAGAAAATGCCTTGGTGGGCGCGGGGAGCGTGGTGATTGACGATGTAGAACCCAATACCATTGTCGCCGGTAATCCGGCGAAATTATTAAGGAGAAAGAATGGTTTCTGAAGCGATCCCCTTTTTGGACCTGGCGAGCCCGCATCGCGCCTTGGAAAAAGAGCTCACGGAAGTATTTACCGCCGCGTTGCGCAGCGGGCATTTTGTGGGCGGGCCCATGGTCGAGGATTTTGAAAATGAATTCGCCCGTTTTTGCGGTGTGCCCCATGCGGTCGCCGTAAACAGCGGCACCGACGCCCTGCGCTTTGCGCTTATAGCCGCCGGCGTTAAAAAGGGCGCAATCGTTATTACCGTGCCCAACACCTTTATCGCCACGACCGAGGCCATCTCGCAGGCGGGCGCCGCGCCGGTGTTCGTTGATATAGACGAAAAAACCTATACCATGGACCCCAACAAATTAAAGCAGTTTCTGGAACAGGATTGCGTATTTGACAAAAGCGACTCGCGCACGGTCCTTAAAAAAACCGGCCAGACCGTGGCGGCGATACTGCCGGTGCATTTGTACGGTCTTATGGCGGACATGGACCCGCTCATGGAGCTGGCCCAACAATACAACCTGATGGTATTCGAGGATGCCTGCCAGGCGCATGGCGCCGCTTATTTTTCCAAAAAGAGCGGCGCCTGGCGCACGGCCGGTTCCCTGGGAAAAGCGGGCGCCTTTAG
>JAQUMP010000164.1 GCA_028718065.1 Chitinivibrionales bacterium
TTGGCTTCTTTCAAGGCATCTTCGGTGGTGGTAACTTTGAGCCCGGCCATGCAGGCCTGCAGGGCGCAGATGGGGTCGCTTTCTGTGACCAGCACGCGCGCGCCGAATCCGTGCATGGACTGGGCGCAGCCCTTGCCCACATCACCGTAGCCGCAGACCAAAACAACTTTACCGGCGATCATGACGTCGGTGGCGCGCTTAATGCCGTCGGCCAGGGATTCGCGACAACCGTAAAGATTATCGAATTTGGATTTGGTTACCGAATCGTTGACATTAATGGCCGGGACCAGGAGGGATTTTTCCTGCAACATCTGGTACAGGCGATGCACGCCCGTGGTCGTTTCTTCGGAAACGCCTTTCCACTCCTTGACAAGATCGTGCCAGTGGCGCGGATTTTTAGCGTAAATATCCCTCAGCAATTTTTTGATGATCTCCACTTCTTTATTGGGCGCGGGCTCGTGCGCCCATTTGTCGCCCTCTTCAAGCTGGTAGCCTTTGTGAATGAGCAGGGTCGCATCGCCGCCGTCGTCCACGATTAAATTGGGGCCTTTGTTGCCTTGGAAGGTAAGCGCATGATAGGTGCACGCCCAGTAATCTTCCAGCGATTCGCCTTTCCAGGCAAAGACCGGCACGCCGCTTTTGGCGATGGCCGCGGCGGCATGGTCCTGAGTGGAAAAAATATTGCACGAGGCCCAACGCACGGACGCGCCCAGGTCGACCAGCGTTTCGATAAGCACAGCCGTTTGGATGGTCATGTGCAGCGAGCCGGAAATACGCGCGCCGCTGAGCGGTTTTTGTTTGCCGTATTTTTTACGCAGGGACATAAGCCCCGGCATTTCGTGCTCGGAAACTTCGATCTCTTTTCGGCCCCAGTCGGCCAGGGCAATATCGTTGACTAAATAGGGGAGTGATTCATTAATGGAAATGTGCGGGGACATAATTTAATAAACTCCTTTGGAAGAAAGTTTACAGTTTTCAGTTTTCAGCTTTCAGCTTTCAGCTTTCAGTTTCATTCTTACTGATTACTGACAACTGAAAACTGATAACTATCTTTGGCTATTATATCTTTCTTACCCGCCAAAATACTTCTGCAAAAATACCAGGTCCAGGTGCGGATAGAGCACAAAATTCCGCAACAAGTCGTGCACCCGTTTCCGGGCGGATTCCTTGACATGCGGGGCAAGGGCGTATTTGGTTTTGCTGGAAGAGCCGGCATGTTCTCCCGTGGCGATGATGTCGCCGGTGGTATTTGAGAGAACGAACTTAATGATGGCGGCGATCTCCTTCATTTCTGTTTTGCCCATGCCCAGCGTCGTGGCCGCCGGCGTGCCGATGCGCAATCCGCTCGTGTACCAGGGACCGTTGGGATCGTAGGGCAGGGAATTGCGATTAAGCGTGATCCCGCATTCGCGCAGAACGTTTTCGGCCTGCCGGCCATTAAGGCTGAACGAACGCACATCGATAAGCATTAAATGGTTGTCGGTGCCGTTGGTGGCCACGGTCATGCCCTCGTCCATGCAGGCGCTTGCCAGCGCCGCGGCGTTTTCGACGATTTTTTTGGCATAGATTTTAAATGCAGGCGTGGCCGCTTCCGTGAGGGCCACGGCCTTGGCGGCGATGATGTGGCCGAGCGGTCCGCCCATGACCAGCGGACACCCTTTGTCAACGTGTTCGGCGAATTCCTTGGTGCACAGGATCATACCGCCGCGCGGGCCGCGCAGGGTTTTATGCGTGGTGGTGGTTACCACATGCGCATGCGGAATGGGGTTATTATCACCGGTAAAGACACCGCCGGCGACCAATCCGGCAAAGTGCGCCATATCAACCATAAAGACGGCGCCGACCTTGTCGGCAATGGCGCGCATGCGCGCGAAATTAATGGCGCGCGGGTAGGCGCTGTAGCCGGCCAACAGGATAAAGGGTTTGATTTCCAGCGCCATTTTTTCAAGCGCGTCATAATCGAGCAGCCCCGTATTTTTGTCCACGCCGTAGCTGTAAGCGTCGAACATTTGCGCCGAAACATTATTGCGATACCCATGCGTAAGGTGCCCGCCGGAATAGTAATCCATGCCCATGAGGCGCTGGTTGCCGAGTTTACAGCGGATAATGTCCCAGTCCGCGCGCGCAAGCTTGGAGAGGTTGGTTTCGCCGAGCGCCTCTATGAACGGCGTTTGGATGCGGGCGTTAAGGATTGCCCAATAGGCGATAAGGTTGGCATCGGCGCCGCTGTGGGGCTGCACGTAGGCATGCTCGCAGCCGAAAATTTCGCAGGCTTTACGGCAAGCGACACTCTCCACGGCATCGACATTATCGCAACCCGCGTAAAAACGGTGCCCCGAAAATCCTTCGGCGTATTTGTCCGTAAGGAGATTGCCCATGGCAAGCTGGGTCGCCAAGGAACAGTAGTTTTCACTCGCTATAAGTTTAAGGTTGTTGCGCTGGTCGACCAATTCTTTTACAATGGAGGCGGCAATTTCCGGGGCGACCGCCGCGATTTCGGTGAGGCCGGCGCAGTAGGCCGCCATGCCGGCGTTTAAGTGCTCGGGTTTTGTGCCTGAAATATAGAGGTTTAATGCCGATGCCGCCATAGATGCTGCTCCTTGAAAATCAATTGGAAACCTAAAAATAATATATTGCGATAAAAAAAGGGGTCTTAAAGAGGGCCGTCCGAACGATTTAAATTATGCAGCAAAAAACGGCATGATATATTTTGATGACAAAAGCGAATCCTCGTAATGCGATATTTGACAATAGTTTCCTATAATTTCTACAGAGTGTTGTAATGGAAGTTGAACATTTTATAAGAATAATCTGGATCATTGTTTTTTTTCTTTTTTCAATTACGCTTATTTTTGTCTGGAGCAAAGTCCTGATTATTTCCAAAAAAATCAAGTCGATTGATTTGAGCATAAAAAAAATCCGGGAATTAAGCCAGGAAACCGTTAAGACCGAGCAACCTTCCTCCCCGCCAGCCGCCAATGCCTGATCCTCATGCAACCATAATCCGCCGCGCGGGTGAACCTGCCCTGAAGGAAGTATCGAAAGGGGGACGCAAAAAATATTAGTAAGTTTTAGGTTTGTATGATGTGTCAAGTAATTTGAAAAAAACGGGGCTTGCATAAAACGTTCAAGGGCCCGCTTGTCCGGTCGCACCTAAAGCGGTGCCGCCGCAAATCCCCCAATCGTGATGCGCCGCAGCCGTAAGACTTTGCTGCCAGCCATCCGCACCTTTTATGGTCCAATAACAAAGGGGATTGTTTATTGAAGCACCGGCAATTAAAACGATTGCCGCACTATTTTTTTCGTGTCCGCCCGAAAGCCCCATCAAGCGCCATAAGCCGGGCACGCTATTTTTAATCACTTATTAATCATGGAGTTTTTACGATTATGGAACTTGCAACACTCGCACTTATCAGTGCCGGGATCAACATTGTTTTACAGATAATTATTCTCGCCTATATCGTGACGCTGGTCAAGCGGCTTGCGCACTCGGCCGAAAGGCCGCCCGCGGCTTCGTCCGCGCCTCAGGCGATGCCTTCTTTACAAGGCGGTCAACATCGGCCCTCCCAAAACCGGCCGCCGCATGAAAGGGGCTTTCGGGATCGTTCGCCGGAACAGAGGCCCACTCCGAATGCCGCGCCTTCACCGAATCCGCAAAATCCCTCGGTTGACAAATCGCTTCGCGAAATCAACCTCCGATTAAAAAACGCCGAACGCAGTCAGGAGCATGAGCGCAAACGCCTCGGCAACGGCAATTTTTCGCGCGAAGGCCGCGGCGACCAGAACCGGCCGCGCCAGGACAATCGTGGAGGCGGTCCCCGGTCGGATTGGCGACGGCAGAATCGGCCCTATAATAACGATCGCCCAGGCAACGGTGGCGGATATCGGCAGGACAATCAGGATGCAGACGACCGGCCAAGCGCTTCTTTGGCGGGACCTGCAGCCCCGTCTTTTGCAGCACCTGCGGCGCCGCAGAACGCCCCGAGTCCCGCTCCGGAAGCGCGCATAGCGCCAATGGCTGCACCGGCAGTTCCTCAATCATTGCCGACGTCGTCAGCGGCGCCTGGGATAACCGCCGGCCCCGCGGTGGAAAATAATCAGGAGGTGTTTCACGGCCGTAAAATGACGGTCAAGCGCCGCATGCTTCCGGCCGAAGAGGGCTCTTCGCAGGAGCAAGCCAACGCTTCGGACCAGCCGATTGCCGAAGGCCAGACGCCGCCGGAAAATCCGCCGATCCATTTTGGACGCCGCTAAAGCGCCTCGCGGAAAAAAAAAGGGGTATGATTTTTAATCATACCCCTTCCGTAAATTTACAAAATAATATATCCGCTATTTGAGCAGCGAAAGCATGTTTTGCGGCACCATATTGGCCTGTGCCAGCATGGCCGTAGCGGATTGGGTTAGGATCTGGTTCTTGGTAAACGTGGCGGTTTCGTGGGCAAAATCCACGTCGCGGATCGTGCTTTCGGCCGCCTGGGTATTGGTCTGCTGGTTCATCATGTTGTTTAAGGCATGTTCCAGGCGGTTGGTCTGGGCGCCGATATAGGCGCGCATCATATTGACCCGCTTGATCCCCGTTGGGTCGGTGGCATTGCCGTTAAAACCGGTGTTTCTTTCATTGTCGGTTAAAGAGTCGCTTCCGTCAATTACTTTAAGCAACGTCTGCAATTTAAATCCGGCGGCATTCTGGTTGGGGTTAACGCCGTCGTCGGTAAACAGGTTAAAATTCTGGCCGTCGGCCACATAGGCGTTAAAGAGCGCCATATCAGCAGGATTATTGTTCCAGTCTACTTCAAAACTGTTCCAGTAATCTGCTGCATCGCCATTCGTGGAATTCGGTTCCAGCAAGGCGTTGGTATCCATTTGTCCCATTTCAATGGTCAGCACATCTCCGGCGCCCGGACTAAAGGAATTCACCGGCGACGCCGCGCCTCCTGTTTGGTCCCGTGCGGCCGCCATGTCCTGGGCGGTGTAATTTGAACCGATAAAAAAGTTAAACATATTGGCACTGGAAGTATTATTAACGCCAAAAGGGTCCTGCAGCGCCTGGTCTGCGGGGGCCCACATGGTTTTTCCGTCAACGATATGGGGAGGTTCCTGGGTATTCACCTGGTTCGCCTGATAGGCGCCCTGGCCGCTTCCGTCGCTCATGGGCGTGGCAAACAGTTGTTTGCCGTTAAAGTTCGTAATTTTTGCGATGCGGTCCAATTCACTGAAAAGCTGGTTGAATTCTGTTGACATATAGGAACGCTCGGTGCTGGTATAGGTTGAATTCATGGCCTGGATCACCAGCGTGCGCATGCGCTGCAAGATATTGGATTGTTCATTCAGCGCGCCATCGGCGATATTAAGCAAGGAAATCCCGTCCTGCGTGTTTTTTATGGCCTGGCCCAAACCCGTGGTTTGCGTGCGCAGATTTTCGGATACGCCAAGACCGGCGGCGTCGTCCTGCGCCGCATTTATCCGCAAACCGGTGGATAGTCGTTGGAGGGAGGTGGACATCGCAGTGTTCACCTGATACAGTGAACTTTGCGTAATCATCGAAGAAATGTTATGATTGATCCGCATACCAACATCCTTGTTGGAGGTTATTTGGTCTCTTCATCCCTGTACCAAAAGAGTGATAATTCACTCTATTTAAATTCATCGGTATTTTCAGCGAGCGCTTGAATTTATTCTTTCTCACTTAATCCGGAGGGTTTTCCGCACACCTTTTCGGGAGGGACACCACCTCCTTTTCTCTTTATCGGCAAAAAGTCTGAGTTCTTGAGGATTATTTATTCTTTTTTTCCTGATCTTTAAACGCTATCTCGCTCGGCTTGACCTTCCAGATTTCCGTCGCATATTGCTGGATCGTGCGGTCGGAAGAAAAGTAAGCGATTCTGGCGACATTCATGATCGACATTTTCGTCCAAAGACTTTGATTCGAATAGGCTTCGGTGATTCGTTTCTGGCATTTGTAATAGGATTCAAAATCGGCCATAACCATGAAGGTGTCCCCATGATTTAAGAGAGAATCGTAGATGGGCGCAAAGAGCTGCGGATTTTCCGGGCTGAAAAAACCCGTGGCGATCAGGTCCATGACTTTTTTAAGTTGCGGAACACTATTATAATAGTCCTGCGGGTTATATCCTTTGCGCCTTAATTGGGCCACCTGGTCGGCAAGCAGGCCGAAAATGAACATATTTTCATCGCCGATATGTTGATGGAGTTCGATGTTAGCGCCGTCCATGGTACCGATCGTTATGGCGCCATTAATGGCAAATTTCATGTTACCGGTACCGGAGGCTTCGGTGCCGGCGGTGGAAATCTGTTCGGACACGTCGGAGGCGGGAAAAATGTATTCGGCCAGTGAAACGCGGTAGTTCGGCAAAAAGGTTATTTGCAGAAGGTCCTTGGTGTCGGGATCGTTATTTATTACCGCGGCCACGTTATTAATAAATTTTATGATTAATTTTGCCATGTAATAACCGGGGGCGGCCTTGCCGCCGAACATCATGGAGCGCGGCACCCTGGTTTTGGTATTGCCGGTTTTAAGGTCGTTATAGAGAGCTATACAATTAAGAATATTGAGCAATTGCCGCTTATATTCATGGATGCGTTTTACCTGTACGTCAAACAGCATGGCGGGATCCAGGATGATTCCTTCCCATTGGAGAATTTTATCGGCAAACCGTTTTTTATTGTTGAATTTTATTTCCTGCCATTGCTTCCGGAATTGCGGGTCGTCGGCGAATTTGGCTAAGTTTTTAAGACGATTTAAATCCTTGATCCAGCCTTCGCCCAGCGCTTCGGTGATGAGGCGCGACAAAGAGGCATTGGATTTATAGAGCCAGCGGCGCGGGGTGATCCCGTTGGTTTTGTTATTAAACTTTTCGGGCCAGAGTTCGTAAAAATCGCGCATCAGGCCGTTCTTAAGCAGGGTGGTGTGCAGTTCGGCCACGCCGTTGACGGAATGGCTGCCCACGATCGCCAGATAGGCCATGCGCACCTGCGGTTCCGGCCCCTCCGCGTTCAGCGACATGCGGCGGATCCGGTCGATATCACCGGGGTACTTGTACGAAACCAGCCGCAGGAAAAGGCTGTTGATCTCAAAATTTATTTCGATATGGCGCGGCAGCAGGTTTTTCAGCATGCTCACCGGCCATTTTTCCAGCGCCTCCGGCATGAGCGGGTGGTTGGTGTAGG
>JAQUMP010000165.1 GCA_028718065.1 Chitinivibrionales bacterium
CTTCCGATCTGTAATCCCTCTCTGGCGGCGCGCCCAGGAGCAAGGGCATTCCATTACCGTGCGGGAGCTGCCGGGGATTTACTGGAGAGATGTCGGGACAATCAGCGAATTGGCCCAACTCTATTTTGACGTTCTTAACGGCGCCGTTTCCATGGATATGCCGGAGGGCGTTACACTTGACATAAAGCGTAAGGCAGCCTATCCTAACGATTTTAGTGGCAAGGCCTTGGAAAACATCGGAGAATATGTTTGGATAGATCCCGGCGTGGAAGCGACCGTGTCTATGATCTCAACGTTTAAACGGTCGATTGTTTTGGCGGGGCCGGTGCGGCCGAACCAAAAAGCGCATTTTGAAAATTGTTTTTTAACCCCCTGGGGAGAAATTTTAATAAAATGACAGAAGAGATAAAAACGCCGATTTATCCGACCCCTGCCCAGAAAGAATTTTTAATTGAATCTTTCCCCGAAATTAATCCCGATTCCTGGGAATATGAGAGCGCCGGCAGGGCGGCCTCCGACCGCTATTTTATCCGCGTGCGGCATGCCGGCGAATCGTACATCATGATTGTGTGGGACAGTCACGATCCCGACTGGGACCGTTTTTTGGCCCTGCAACGCGACCTTGCGATTTACACGGACGTATTGCCGCCGGTCAATTTTGCCGACGAAAAACGCGGCCTGATTCTGGAAAAAGATTGCGGCACCCAAACGCTCAAGCTCGCGGCCGCGCAATCCGAAGCCGCTTTGGGAGCGGCGTACCGCCAAGCCATCGGCGCGCTCACGCGTTGGCACGCCATCCCGCTTTCGGCGAGCGAAGTTTTAATGGGCCGCCGCATGGACGAGGCGATGTTTTTATGGGAAAGCGATTATTTTGCGACTCACTGCGTCACGGAATTTTTCGGGCAGGACAAGCTGCTGGGCGACGGTTGGCAGCAGGAGCGCTACAAAATCGCGCGCGAGGCCGAAAATTTTCCGGTAATCTGCCTGCACCGCGATTTTCAGTCGGAAAATATCATGATCCAGGACAGGCGCGTCTGGTTTGTCGATTACCAGGGCGCGCGCGGCGGTCCGGCCGGATACGATCTGGCCTCGCTGCTCTTCGACCCCTACAACCCGGCGTTTACGTCTGCGACGATACGGGAATTGTTCGACTACTATCAGAGCATTTCGCCGGCGCCCATAACCAACCGCGAATTCATGATCTGCGCCGCGCAGCGGCTGATGCAGGCGCTCGGCGCGTTCAGCAATCTTTCCATCCACAAGCGCAAGGAGTGGTACCGCGCTTTTATCCCGCGCGCGCTTGTGCGCCTTAACGATGTCGTCAGTTTCCTGGGGGAATTCAAACACCTCGGCGAAATCGTTAGCGGCTGCTGGCGACTGCTGGCGTCGGGCCAAAACATTTCTCAAACAAACTAAACCCCAGCATTACCTGCGACGAATGGGTCTGCGCTTCGGCCTCTTTACGCGTGCACAGGGCCGCCGTTATATGTTCGCCTTCGTCCGCGGCCCCGGCGATTCTGCCTTCAAAGGCGCGGAATGCGGCATCGGCAAGCGTTATACGGCAACCGTAATAGTATATTCCTTCGTCAAGCAGTCCGGCCGAAGTCAAGAGCGGCTTATCGTGTAATAAAACGAGCTGCTCGCCGCCGATCGTAAGACCGGTTTCCTCGCGCAATTCCTTGAGCGCCACCGCCGCCGGTCGCTCCAGGTCGCGATCGAGCATGCCCGCGGGGAATTCAAGCGACAGCGCCCCGTTGCCGCTGCGGCGCTGGCGCACCATCAAAAACCGCTCCAGGCCGGTTTGCTCATTTATCAAGAGCGGTACGATTACGCAGGCATGCCCGCGTACCACCACCTGGGACGGCAACGGACGGCCCTCGGGGTCAACGGCGTCTAAGGCGAGCACGGCGAATAAAAGTTCGCCGTTATGGCGGTAGAATAGATGCACCGGTTCTATTTTCCGGATGACGCAGCCGTGGTCTATAAGCGATTGCTTCCAGGCCATGACTTTTGGTTCGAATTCGTAGGGGAGATTGCTCATGGATTTGTAGGGGCGGTATTGTTTACTCCGGCTCGTTTTTATGCGCGTAAAACAATTCGCCCAGGCGCCGGTACGGAAAGTTGCGCACATAGTCCGAAAGAATATATCCCCAATAGTAAAGCGGTTTTTCCGCCGGGGATTTTGGTTTGTAAATCCCCCGGGAATAGATCGTGTCGTTCAGCGTTTCTTTTTTGCCCGCAAATATTAATTGGATGGTAAAAGGGATCTCCACCGTATCGCCCTGCAGGCGCGCCGAAAGAAGCGCGCAACGCATGCGCACGGTAGCCCCGGCGGAATCGTCGATAATCGCATAATATCCATATTTTTCACAGCGCCGCATTTCCCCGGTAATTCGCCGCTGCAGCTCGGCGAAATACTCTCGCAAAAGGACGCGCGAACCGCTGTCCGGCGGCCAGGAGTCGAGGCTTGCGAGTCCGGCATCATTACGGATCGGCGCATATATATACACCTTTTGATTTGGAATCGGCCTGCGGGCCGGAACAAAGGTCGCATTCCCCACGCAAGCGGCAAGCATCATGACGCAGCCCGAAAAAGCCGTTATCAGTTTAACGATTTTCATGGAAGCACCATGATTTTTTGTTTAAAATAGCGCGCCCCGCGGGTAATTGGGTCGGTGTAACCGACCACCGCAAAATAGGTCCCCGGGGCCAAGTTTTTATTTGTCTGATTAACAAGCGTTCCGGAAAAATGATAGAGGTCCGTTTGGGGCAAAGGCCCAAGGCCGTTCCGTTCGCTTAGAACCAGCGTTCCGTTCAGGGAATAAATTAATATTTCCAGAATGCCCTTGCCCTGAAAACAAATCCGGCCGCCTTGACGTATCGGATTAGGATAAACCCTTATGTCAAGGGCGTTCGCGGCGTCGCCGAACAGGGCATACACGCCCGGTTTGCTGACGGGCAGCGACCAGCGGTAAAGGCCGCCGCGGGAAAAGGTGGTGGCTTTTTGTTCCCAGGCGCCGGTCGAATCGTTAAGCCACCAGACCGCCATGGCGGAAGAAAGACATCCGCTTATTGCTTCCTGGACAATTGCGTCGGAGGAATCCCGGATAATGCTGAGTGAGAGCGCGGCATCGGCTGACCAGGAGAGCGGAAACTGCACGTTTAAGGCGCGTCCCATAAAAACGAATTGCGGCGGCGGGGGCAAAGGCAATTTAATGGAGTCGATTGCGGCGCTGCAGCGCAGGTTGTTATTGGCATGAACCGCGAGCGCTGCCCGGGAATAGGGCATACCGTGAGCGGGATACGTATAGGCGCCATCCTGGCCCGCGAGTTGTGTAACGGCGCAGGCGTCGATAGCCAGCGTGGCCGTGCGCGCCAGGACCGGATCGCCGCTCGTAACCATAACGAGCACGGTGTCTTTGTCGTGTAAATTTACAATAGGGATTGTCCCGCTCGCCAGTTGGACCGGCGCGATGGAAACCAGGGTGTCGCGCCGCGGCGCACGAAAGCGCAGGATGTAGCTTGCCGCCCAGCGAGCGCTTGGGGCAATGTCCAATGCCCGGATTATAATGGTATCGCTCATGATCGCGGAATGGGCGATGGTAAAAACCTGCATGGCATCGGGAGCGACGGTTTTTCGGATCGCATTGGATGCGTCCGGCGCATCGGCCATGTAGCCCCATGCGGGAAATAAAGGGGCGTTTTCTTCAAAGTAAACAGGATTTGCCCGCGCTCCGGAAAAAAAACTCTCCGCCTGGAAGCGGTTTAAATTTGCCTCCCACGAAGCGCCGGTGACCGCGCGCGCGATGGAATCGATGCTCCGGTAAAAGTCGGCGGTGGGAGAAAGCGCATTGGCGTTAAGCACCGATTTGTAAAATCCAATTCCCCCGATATGATTATAAACAAATATCGCCAGCAGGGAGTTGGAATATGCCGCGTCTTCGTCATTGCGGTTAAAAAGCGAGATGGTCGGGTCGGCAAAATACTGGGCGGCATATTGAATGTAGTCAAGGATCCAATCCCATGCAAGCCGCTCCATAAGCACGGCGGAGCCTTCCAAAAAAGAAGTCGGCATATCGTCAAGGTGTGACGTAGCGTCAACGCTCCAGGCTTCCGAGAATTGTATCGTATGGAAAAACTCGTGCGCGCAGGTAACGCGGATGCCCTTTTCCGGATGGATATTATAATCGATATAATTGGCCGTATCGCTCCAGCCCGACCAATTGTTGCGGATTTTGATATAACTGGCGAATCCGGGCCTGTTTTGGTTTTGCGGAAAATCAGCGGGGACCGTAAAACCGTATTCGTCGGAATTTAGCTGGATGATAATTACTTTATAGCGCGCCGACGGATGACTGCCATCGGTATAAACAATCGGTTTAACACAATCGAACCTGTTTATTTCCATGGACCAGGCGGAGTCCAGCGCGAATGCGACCATGTCGACATAGTCGGGCACGCCGTTGGGGCCGTGGGTTTGATTGCGCCAATTGTTCGGGTCGTAACCCATGGTATCGGTGGAGTCGATCGCATCGGTGCCGGATAAGGTATAGCAAATATCAAAATTGCCGGAGGGGGATTCGTATACTTTGTCAAGATTCGAAGGAATTTGGGCCGCCTGGGCATAAATTCGGCGGAATTGCGGCGAAAGCATTTTCCAGTAGCGGGCAATGGCAAAGTAGTCATTCTGGTCGGGGGAATAGGCGGCGGAGGCGTTTTTGATCGCTCCATTGGTTTTTGTCCGCGCTTCAAAATAGGGGCGTACGATATCTTCAAACGATTTTAAAGATGCAAAGAGCGTACTTCGATTAATCCGACTGGCTGCCGAAACACGGTCCCGGCGAAGTGTTTTTGCCGCAAAATTCTCCGGCAAGGCTAAAAAGATAAGCATTCCCCCGATTAAAATTAGGCCCAAAGAGCAAAAGGAAAGTTTGTTGGGGAATTTCCGCTGTGTCACAGAGTAGTGTTGTCCAAGGCAAGTGAAATAAGTTTTTAAAAAAATGGAAGATGCATCCCGGTAATGCAATAAAATACGGCGTTCCCATAAAAAAACGGGCGCTTTTTGTAAAAGCACCCGTTTTTTTCATTACTATAAAAACCCACAGTACTCTTTTAAATGCCACCCACGGATTTTGGGGAAGCTATGAGTGAACATTTGCACACAAGGGAGGTGCAAAGAGTCTTCGGGCTATTCACTAAAAATTATCGGCACGCAATGTTATGCACTTTAATTATTTCCAGTATTTTTGTAAGGAAAAAAGTGCCGCTCACCAACAATAGAGGGATAATATTTTCCTCTTCCTGCGTGCCGTAACAAATCAAATTGTTAAATATCAAGGGAATACGCACTTAGCAACGCCGGGCACAAAATATGCTTATATACGGTGCGAGAGCCGGATCATTTCGCATTCTCAAAGGATCAACGCATTATGGTCAGCGGTATTTATCTTTCGGCCCATGGCATGGATTTTTTGATGAACAGGCAGGAGCAGATCGCCAATAACCTCGCCAATATCAATACCACCGGTTACAAAGCGAGTGATTTGTTCTCCCGCGCCTACCAACGCTACCTCACGGACGATGTGCAGCGCCCCGGCGTAAACCGGGAGATAAAAGCCGACCAGGTTTTTGTTGATTATTCGGAAGGTCCCATGCATCAGACCGACCAGCCGCTTGACTGTTGCATTCGCGGCACGGGATTTTTTACGGTCATGGGGGCCGGCGGCGTGTCCTATACCCGCAACGGCAATTTCAGCATGGACGCCGACGGCTATCTGGTTACGGCGGAAGGCGCCAAAGTTCTGGGCGAGCAAGGGTATATCCGCTGCAATCGCAAGCAGCAAATCGATATCAGTGAAAACGGAAATGTAATGCAGGACAACCAGCTTCGCGGGCAGCTTAAAATCGCCGATTTTAAAAAGCCCTATAAAATGCTGCGCACCGGCAACAGTTGTTTTGTTCCGCAGCAGCCCGATAATCCGGAAATTAAATCAACGGGGTTTGCCGTTAAAGCCGGCTATCTCGAAGGCAGCAACGCCAATCCCATTCGCACCATGACCGACATGATCGACGCCGAGCGCGGGTACGAAGCGAACGCCAAAGTGCTGCTGGCGCAGGACGACACGCTTGACAAAGCAGTCAACCAGATCGGCCGCGTGGGCGGCTAACGCACACATCTTTAAAAAGAGAGGCCTTCAATGATCAGATCCATGTACACGGCCGCAACAGGAATGGAAGCCCAGCAGCTCTTTATGGATACGATCTCGCATAATTTAGCGAATGTAAACACCAACGGTTACAAGCGCTCCAAGGTGGAGTTTCAGGACCTTATGTACCAGACGCTCAAGGAACCGGGGCTGCAAACGCCGGAAGGCGAAGTGGCGCCGGTGGGCATTGAGGTGGGACTCGGTGTAAAGCCGGGCGCGACGCAGCGGCTCTTTGACCAGGGTTCGCTCACGCAAACAACCAATCCGCTCGACGTGGCGATCCAGGGTTTGGGATTTTTTCAGATCCAGCAGCCGGACGGCAGCACGGCCTACTCGCGCGACGGCACTTTTAAGCTTTCCGCCGACGGCACGCTCGTGACTTCGTCGGGATACGTGGTCGATCCGCAAATCACCGTGCCCCAGGGTGTGCAGTCGTTTACGATCGATCAATGGGGAAAAGTATCGGCGGTCCTGCCGGGCAAGGATACGTCAACCGAACTCGGGCAGCTCGAAATCGCCAATTTTACCAATCCGGCCGGCCTCGCGTCGGTCGGCGGGAATTTGCTCGTGGCCACGGAAGCATCGGGCGAACCGATCGTGGGCGTTCCGGGCGAAAACGGCCTGGGGAAATTGCAGCAGGGATATACCGAAGCTTCCAATGTGCAAGTGGTTGACGAAATGGTTAATATGATTTCGGCGCAACGCGCCTACGAAATCGTATCCAAATCGATACAAGTATCCGACGAAATGCTGCAAACGGCCAATAATCTTAAACGTTAATATTCAGGGACAGGCCCTTTATGACACGACGTCATGCCGCTCAACGATTCCGCAACACCATCCGCGTGCGCCTGCTTTACATTCTAATAATTCCCGCAAGCATCGCGGCCGCCGAAACGGTAACGCTCGATTTCCGCGATTCCGCCTGTGTCAACGACACCCTTATTACCCTCGGCGATATTACGGCCGCCATCCCGG
>JAQUMP010000166.1 GCA_028718065.1 Chitinivibrionales bacterium
ACCCTGATTTCGCACACCGTGGCACTCGACGCCGACCAGCTTGTTTTTAAAAGGACCGTCGATATCGTGGGCGCCTCCGTGGGCCTTATTATCCTGGCGCTGGTCTATCCGTTCCTGGCCCTGGCCATAAAGCTTAGTTCGCCCGGGCCCGTGTTTTTTAAGCAGGTGCGCGTGGGCCGCAACGGCAAGCGCTTTATAATTTATAAATTCCGCTCCATGAGCGCCGACGCCGAAGAACTAAAAAAGAAACTTGAGTCCCAGAACGAGCTCAAGGGCGCGATTTTTAAAATTAAAAACGACCCGCGCGTGACGCCGGTCGGCGCCTTTATCCGCAAGTTTTCACTGGACGAACTGCCGCAATTCATCAATGTGTTCAAGGGCGAAATGTCGCTCGTGGGCACCCGTCCGCCGACGCCCGACGAAGTATCACAGTACCAGAAATGGCACCACCGCCGCATCAGCATCCGGCCCGGGCTCACCGGGCTGTGGCAGGTGAGCGGCCGCAATAAAATCGTCAGTTTCGACGAGGTGGTCAAGCTGGACCTTACGTATATCGATAACTGGAGCATGCGTCTTGACATGATGATAATCCTGAGAACCCTCGTGGTCCTTTTTCACCGGGACACCGCCTATTAAAATAATGCGCATAAAAATCATTTTCTGTTCGTGCGCATTGATAGCGACCGCAATCGTTTTGCCACGGGCGAATGAGGGCGCCGCGGAGCGGCACAAACCGGTGGCCGCGTCCATCGGCGATATAGATCTTTACTGGCAGAGAAACCGCGGGCTCAGTTTTCCGCTCGATACGGTCGGCCTCGACCGGATTGAACGAAAATTATGCAATTCCGCCCAGAGCGATTCGCCGGACCTTATGCGGGCCGCGGCGTTTCTGGCCGATCACGGCAAAACGCTGTATCGCCTGGAAAATCCCCAAAGCATCGCGCTGGCCCTCCTGATCGAATGCGGATTTTCGGTGATCGTGCTGACGCAACTGGCGGGCAACATCGCCATTGCCACGGCCATGGGGCTGCCGACACAGGCGGCCGCGAACCAGCCGCCGAAAAACGGGGCCGCCACACCCGCGGACCTTTTCGGCCAGGAAAATAGCGGCGGACCGGACACTTTGGGAAACACCTCCTATAAGCAAATGCGCATCCTTTCGGATTTTTTATGGCAGAGCATCGACACCGGCGCCATCGTTAAGATCCAAAGCGCAAGCGGGGACTATGCCGTGCGGCTCGCGACGACCGGCCTGGGTTACTGTGAATTCTTGGGAAAAGAAGACGTTACGATGAGTTCCAAAAACATCCGCGATATCTCCGGCTTTACCGTGCGCGACCGTTGGCTCACCTACCAGACCGACGGCCAGGTAAGCCGGCTCTTTCTTAAAATTTACCTGTGCGTCGACCGGGAGCTTGGCCCGGCGGCCGTAAAAAAGCGGCTCGAAGCGAAAATGGACGCGCTCAATCTCGACCTTTCCTGCAAGGTCCCCGCGCTGGCGCCGGTGTTAAAAAAATAAATCAAACGTAGTGTATCTGAATTGGCCATGCAAAACATACGCATTTAAAATGCCATTGTTTAACCTCTCCCCTTCACCCCGGTCCTTCGACTACGCTCAGGACCACCCCTCTTCCCCTCTCCGACAGGAGAGGGGAAGAGGGGCAGGGGAGTTGAGGAGAGGTTATAAAAAAGTAAGAAAATAGTGTATAGATATTTATTACACACCACACTATACTCTCGCCTTGCAAACCTTAGCCAGCATTTCTTTAAAGTTCGGCCAGCGCGCCAGGATGCTTTCGTCGTTTATGGTTGATTTTCCGGTGCATTTAAGCGCCGCCACGGCGGCCGCGCCGGCCAGGAAGGCGGGCAGGGGCTGCGGCAGGTCGAACCCGTCGTAGCGCTTGGCCCCGTCGATCACGATGCCGTCCGGCATTTCGCCGTGGCGCACTCCGACAATGTCAAGGCAGGCATGGATCTGGGCGATGCCGCCGGGAAGCTCGCCCTGCAACAGTTCAAGCTGTTTAAAGAGCGATTGGCCCGCGCCGTACGCGGCGATCATGACCATGACCGGCAACTGCTCGCGGAACTGGAACAGCGGAAGGCAATCGGCTTTGCGGCCCTGAATTTCAAATCGCTGCAATTGCAGCGATCCGATTTGCCCGAACGAAGTCACGCCGGTGACCTGCTCCCCGATTTTGCACCCCATTTTACGCACGAACTGCAATGTCTGCAGGGCCCAGCTTTCGGCCGCCATATTTTCGATGACTAAATTTCCGCGCTGGATCAGGCTTTTGGCCCCGATAAAAAGCGCGCCTAAAATCTCGTCGCCGGGAAGGGAAACCGCCAGAGGCTCCGGCGGCAGCGGCGCGGAAAAATCGACGCTCACCGTGAAGCCGGGGTTTACATCGGATATTTTTTTCGCGGCCTGCTGCCAGTTGAGCATGCGCCGCGCGATCGGATCGGTCGGCGGGCGCGGGGTATTGCTCTGGCTGGTAAGCGGATACCCCATTAAAGCAAGAATCGGGCGCAGGGGGCTTATCCAGGGATTATCGGTGCGCATGCTTATTGCCCTGGAGCGGCCATGAAACAACCCGAGCAGCAGATGAATATCGTTGGCGTCAATAACCGTGGACGGAAACGCCGCCCCTTCGCTTTTTTCCAGGCGAACAAGCGTTTGCAGGGGAGCCGTTTCTACCTGTAAAGCAAAGCCCGCGCTCTTGCAGCGGATTTTCCATACGTCAAGCATGGTTCCGGCGGGACTCGACATAGTAAGAACATGGCCCCGGCCCAGCAGCATGCCGGCGCTGTAATCGGAATAGGGCGTTTCGGCGCGGGGAAAGGGCAGCGGCGAAGCCACGTCGGCCGCGCGCGCCGAAATTAGGCAACGACGGTCCTGGTTTTTAAAATCGCAGCAGGTTTGCAGCAGGGGTATAAATTCCCCGCAGGCCGCAAGCTCCGGGTACGGCTCAACCACAAAGGTACGCCCGGAAATATAGGCCAGCATGGCCGTCAGCGCAAACAGCTCCGGGCTCGGCGGAAGGCTTATGGTACCGGCGATTTCGTGAACGGAGTCGATCTCAAGCACGTTGCTATTTCCTTTCCCAGGCGGAAAATCCGCAGGCCTGCAGAAGCGCGATGGCCCGGGCGGCAATGGTCTCGTTGTCAAAAGCGAGCCGGATCGTACCGCCCTCGCCTTCGCGCACCTTGACCACTTCGATGTCTTTAATGTTAATGTTCTCCCGGCCGAGCGATGTGGCGATCTGCGCGATCACGCCCGGTTTGTCCGGGGCCTGCACCAGGATTTCGCTGATCGGCCGGATAAATCCCTTGTTTGAAAACGGCATGCGCCGCCGGGTCTGCGCCGCGGCGTTAAAGTTGGGGCCTAAGCCTTCTTTGTCAAGCAGCTCTTTAAACGCGACCAGCATTTGGGTATATTTTTCGAGCATGGCGATAATGGCGGGTTTGTTGGTTGCCAGAATGTCGTGCCATAATTCATAGGGGGCCGAAGCGATGCGCGTCATGTCGCGAAAACCCCCGGCCGCCAGCGTGAGCGTTCCGGGAACGGCCAGTTCAAGCTCGGCCGAGCAATTTACAAGCGCAACAGCGGCCAGGTGCGGCAGGTGGCTGACCATGGCCACGACCGTGTCGTGCAGGGCAGGGCTTAAAAAGCAGTGGCGGCATCCAAGGTACTTGTCCAGAAAGCCCGCGAAATCCTCGGCGCGGCCGGAAGGAGCGCCCGCGGCGGTGAGCACATAGATCGCGTTTTGAAAGAGGTAGGGGTCCGAATAAGCGCAGCCGTTTTTTTCCGAGCCGGTCATGGGGTGGCCGCCGATAAAAAGCGCCTCCTTGGGCAGGGAGGCGGCCGCGGCCACGATCTGCTGCTTGGTGCTGCCGATGTCGGATATAACGATCCCTTCGGGCAAGGCGCAGGCGCTCAGGCGCGCGATGGTTTCCAGGATCGCGCCGATGGGCGAGCATAAAAAAAGCAGATCGGTCCGCGCCAGCACGGCAGGTAGGTCGTTATAGCCGAAGCCTTCGTCGATGCAGCCGCGCGCCAGGGCGGTTGTAATTGACAATGGCGAAGAGAGCCCGAGAACTTTGCCGGGAAAGCGAGCCTGCTTTAAGGCCAATCCCAGCGACCCGCCCAGGAGCCCGACGCTGTAAATTGTAACGGTCTTCGGTTCAAACCCCATGTCAGCGTTTCCGGTTCTTAAGGTAAAGCACTTCGCCCTCCTTGGTAAGCGGGATAACGGCGTCGCGATAAAAGGCCACGATTATTTCCGGATCAATAATTTGCCGCACGATTTTATTGGCCTGGGCCTGGATGGCGGCCGCCTTGACCCGTACTCGGGCGATGATCGCGTTTTCGACCTCCTGCCGGGTAAGCGCGGCCAGCAGGGCCGAGCTATCGTTTTTGTCAACCAGGGCCGAAAATTTTCCGGGATCGTCGCGGAATTTGCTTTCGCCCACGTAGAGCGCGCCGTAATGAACACGCCGTCCGATGGCCTGCAGCGCGTAAACGTCGTGCTCCACGCCGGACCCGTATTGACCGTCGTCGCCTGCCGGGCAGAGCCGCCTGAGCAGGTCGCGGTAGGCGGCCATGATCGGCCCGCAAAGGTTGACAACGTCGTATTTTTCCAGGCGCAGGCCGGTATCGGGCAGGCTCACGCTGCGCCGCGACGGGGGCAACTCGCCGGTAAACGGACGCTCCTCCGGGACCATAAACCGTCCAAACTGCGCGTCCATCTGCTCCTGCATGCGCAGCCGGATCTCAAAAAGACTGCGCCGCTCCTCGCCCAGAAAACCGCTCTTTCCCGGTTCGTAAATGCGCGCGTTCAGGCAAAATTGCGCCCGGTCAAGCAGTTTGTAAATGATCGTTTCTTCCAGACCCTCCAGCCGTGCGGCAATAAGGGAGAGATCGAGATTGACTTTATCGGGTAGCATGTTTGTAATGGCCTGTCATGGTCCCCAGGGTTTTAAGCATGGCTTTTTTGGAAGACAAGTTTTTTTCTATCTGCGCCACGAGCGCGCTGCCCACAATGGCGCCCTGCGCCCCGGCGAACTTGACGGCCGCGATATGGCGCGGTTCGGAGAGCCCAAAGCCCACCACGAACGGGCGCGCGGTAATGCGCTGCAAGCGTTGCAAGGTCCGGGCGGCCTGGGTGGGAAGGCGGCTCTGCGCGCCGGTTGCGCCCAGACGGCTCACCACATAGACAAAACCGGAAATTTTAGAACAGATATAGGCCGCGCGTTTTGGGGGTGTGAGTTCCGAAACGATAAACACGCTCTTAAGTCCCGTGCTTTTTATGGCCGCTAAAAGTTCGTCGCTCTCTTCCGGCGGCATGTCGGCCACCAGCAGGCTATCGACGCCGGCATCGGCGGCCCGGCGGCAAAACGTCCGGTAGCCTAAAAAATGGACGCTGTTGGCATAGAGCAAAAGGCCGATGGGAATATCGCTTACGGCCCGCAGGGCGCGGACCATCTTAAAAAATGTCGCATGCGTCAGCCCCGCGGCAATGGCGCGTTGCGCCGCGCGCTGGTTGACGGGGCCGTCGGCCACCGGATCGGAAAACGGGTAGCCGATCTCCAGAATGTCGGCGCCGTTATCGATATACGTTTTAAAAATATCGATGCTGGTGGTTAGGTCCGGGTCGCCGGCCACGGCAAAGGGGACAAAGGCGATTTCGCCGCGCGCCTTGAGATTGGCAAATGTCGTGTCGTAGCGGCTCATAGCGCTATCCCCTTGTAATCCGCCACATGAAAAATGTCCTTGTCGCCGCGGCCCGAAAGGTTGACAATTAAAATTTGCCGTTGCCCCATGCGCGGCGCGCGCTTAAGGGCGTAGGCCACGGCGTGACTCGATTCCAGCGCCGGGATTATGCCTTCGTATTCGCACAGCGCCGAAAAGGCGTCGATGGCTTGCCGGTCGGTGGCTAAGGTATACTGTACGCGCTTTATCTGGTTTAAATAGGAATGCTGCGGCCCGACCCCGCTGTAATCGAGCCCGGCGGAAATGGAGTGCGTCGTGGCGATCTGGCCGTGGCTGTCCTGCAAAACAAAGGAGCGGCTGCCGTGCAGGATGCCGATGCGAGCGCGCGGCGACGGCGTCAGCCGGGCGGCATGTTTTGCCGTATGTAAACCTAAGCCGCCGGCCTCCACGCCGGTCAGGCGCACCTTTTTGTCGTTTAAAAAAGCATCGAAGATGCCGATGGCGTTTGAACCGCCGCCCACGCAAGCCGCGATTTCGTCGGGCAGTTTGCCGGCCTGCTCCAGGATCTGCCGCCGGGTTTCCACGCCGATGATGGACTGGAACTGCCGCACGATGGTGGGAAAAGGATGCGGGCCGAGCGCCGAACCGAACACATAATGGGTGTTGCGCACGGTTTTGCTCCAGTCGCGCAGGGCCTCGTTCACGGCGTCCTTTAATGTTTTGCTGCCGCTTGCCACCGGGACAACGCGCGCGCCCAGCAGGTTCATGCGGAAGACGTTGGGACGCTGTCGCGCCATGTCAACGGTCCCCATAAAAATATCGCAGGCCAGGTTCAAAAGCGCCGCGGCCGTGGCCGTGGCCACGCCGTGCTGCCCGGCCCCTGTCTCGGCTATTATTCTTTTTTTATTCATGTATCTGGTCAGCAGGGCTTGGCCTATGGTGTTGTTTATCTTGTGAGCTCCCGTGTGCAGAAGGTCTTCCCTTTTGAGGTATATATTGACGCCGTATTTTGCAGATAAATTTTTTGCAAAGTATACGGGTGTCGGACGGCCGACATAATTATTCATATAAAAATCCAGTTCAAGTAGATGTTTTTCGCTGTTTTTGAATTCATTGAATGCCGCTTCCAGTTCATCAAGCGCCGGGATCAGTGTCTCTGGCACAAACTGTCCGCCGAATTCTCCGTAAAACCCTTTAATTGCCTGCATTATTTACCTCTTCAATAAATTTTTTCATTAATTTATAATCTTTAATTCCTTTATCTTTTTCCACGCCGCTTGACACATCTACCCCAAAGGGACAATAGTTCTCAATGATGCTTTTAACATTGGAATGGTTAAGGCCGCCCGATATGATTAGCCTGCCTCTGATTTTTTTTATCCAAGCTGGTATCTCATGAGATGTTCCGCTGCCTTTGCTGGTATCAAACATAAAGTATTTATAATTGATTTTCTCCGGCGCAATGCC
>JAQUMP010000167.1 GCA_028718065.1 Chitinivibrionales bacterium
CGGCTACCAGGTCAACAAGGCCGCGCTGCTGCGCGACTGCCGGCGCGCCAATCCGCTTAAAGCGCTCCACTTTCTTTTAGGCGTTCATTGGGAGGAATGGTCACGTGTTCTTTATTATCTGGTTTTTCCACTCCTCTATCCGGAAGTCGGTTACGGTCAGTTTATCATGACGCCCAAGCGCAAAAGGAACTCCTTTTTTGCGCCGGAATTCCTGGCGGGAAACATTGGGCTGGAACCCCTGGAAGAATTACGGAAATTCAAGGTCGGCAACGAGAGCGCCGGCGATCTGGTCCTGCGGCTTTACTGCAAAACATATTTGCCCACGCTGCTCGCCCAGGAGGATAAAATGAGCATGGCGCATTCGGTGGAATCGCGCACGCCCCTGTGCGACAACCGGCTCGTTGACCTGGCGCTGGGGTTATCGCACGAAGTAAAGCTGCACGGCTCACAGCTTAAAGCCATACCGCGCGCGGCCATGCGTTCGGTCCTTCCGCCCGCTTTATTTGCCCAGCCCAAGCGGGGATTTCCGACGCCGTTTGCGCGGTGGTATCGGAAGGAACCGCTGCGGTCGTTTCTGGGCGATTTACTTATGAGCAAGGGAAGCCGCGATCGGGGGCTTTTTAAGGCGGCGGCCATGCAAAAGCTGCTGGAGCGCAACCGGCGCTCGCGCACGGATACCCTGCGGGATTACGCCAATGCCAACTGTTTATATTCCGCCAGCATGGTGGAATTATGGTTTTTAACTTTCATCGATCAAAAACCATGGAAACAATAATATCATTGGTCAATACGCCGCTTTCGCGCAAAGGGCTTTACGGCGCCTGGGACCTTTCGGCGCTGGATAGCGTCATGCCGCCCCTGGGGTTGCTCTCGCTGGCGGCGGTCGTGCGCCAAGCGGGTCACGGTGTTACGATTATAGACGCATTTGCCAACGGCTTGACCGCTGCGCAAACTGCTGCAACGGTCCTCAAAGATCGGCCTGCAATCGTGGGCCTGAGCGCCACCACGCCCACGATCGGCACTGCGGCCGAAATCGCCCATATCCTTAAACAGCGGTCTCCCGGAATTATAACGGTAATCGGCGGCGCGCACCTGAGCGCCGTGCCGGAAGAGACCATGCGTGCGTTTGCGGATTTTGACATCGGCGTCATCGGCGAGGCGGAACAAACAATTGTTCCCTTGATAAATGCCAGTTGTTCCTCCGCGCGCGATTTTTCCGGGGTGGAAGGGATTATCTATCGGGAGCGCGGCGCGCTCAAAAAAACGGCGGCGCGCCCGCCGATTGCGGACCTCGACGCATTGCCCCTGCCGGCCTGGGACCTGCTGCCGTCGCTCGGCAAGCCTTACCATATGTCAATTGTGGGCACGCGCTCGGCCCGCGCCACCGCGCTCATGACCTCGCGCGGCTGCCCGGGTCAATGCGCCTTCTGCGACACGCGCGTACACGGCGCGCGCTTTCGCGCCTTGAGCAGCGACTACGTGTTGCGCATGATCGAACAGATGATAGCAACCTACGGTATCCGGGATTTTTTGCTCTACGATGATACCTTTGTCGTAAATCGTAAACGACTCGAAGAAATTTGCCGGGGAATCATCGAACGTCGCCTGCGCATTTCCTGGAGCTGTTGCGCCCGCGTGGATATGGTCAATCCGCAGATGCTGGCGCTCATGAAAAAGGCGGGTTGCTGGCAGATCGAATACGGCATCGAAAGCGGCAGTCCGGCCATTCTGGAAAGAATGGGCAAGAATATTACCAAGGAGCAGATCAGGAATGCGCTTACCTGGACCAAACAGGTCGGCATCATGACGCGCGGTAATTTTATTTTTGGTTATATCGGCGAAACCAAAGAAACCCTCGCCGAGACGTTGCGTTTTTTGCTGGAATTGGACCTCGATTTGTTTCAGCAGACGTTTTTAACGCCCTATCCCGGCTCGGCCGTTTATGCGCAGATTGAGGCAGCCGGAGAGGCGCAGCTTGCCTGGGAGACACTCAATAATATGACCATAAACTTCGTCCCGCATGGATTGACAAAAGACGACCTTGAGGCTTTTTCGCGCAAAGCGTTCAAAAAGTTCTACCTGCGTCCGCGCATTGCGGCTGCGCATTTGCGTAGACTGCGCACTCCGCAGGATATGTACCGGCTTTTGGTGGAAATAACGGCGTTCCTTAAAACCGTGGGAGGGAAACGCCCATGAAGCGCCTCTCGGTGCTGCTGCTGTTTCCTCCCGCGCGTCAAGGGGTGCGCTCGCTTTTCCTTCAGACCGCGGGAAGCGGCATCGGCCATAAACCGCCGCTGGGGATTCTTTTAATTGCCGCGTACCTTAAGGCCCATTCCGGCCACACGGTAACGCTGTGGGACCTTGACACTCAAGAGCAAAGCGAAGTCGACCTGGCGGCAAACTTGAAGGCCCTCAAGCCGGACGTTGTGGGCATAAGCGCCTGGACGGATTTTTGGTATCCGGTAACGGCTGTCCTGGGCATCGTCAAAAATGTTCTGCCGCAGGTCCATTGCGTGGTGGGCGGTCCTCATGCGGGGGTTTTCCCGCGCGAAACCTTGACAAATGCCCTGGTGGATTCGGTTGTTCTGGGCGATGGCGAAGTCCCGTTTTTAAACCTGCTCAACCATCTTGCCGGAGGAGAGCCGCTTTTGCCGCGGGGCGTTTATTGCAAGGCCGACGGGGTCCCGGAAAAATTTGAATGTTTTACCCAGGAAAATCTCGATGAACTGGCTCCGCCGGACCGGAGCATGCTGCCCTTGCGGGGTTACACCTCGCTTTTGGCCCGGCGCCGGACCATAACCACGATGATTACCAGCCGCGGTTGCCCCTTTCATTGTATCTATTGTAAACTCGATTTCCAGAAACCGCACCTGCGCAGCGCCTCCCTGGTCGTTGAGGAAATGGCGCAAATTCGCGCGCTTGGCATTCGGGAAATCGAAATTTACGACGATACGTTTACGTGGTCAAAACAGCGGCTCACGGATATCTGCGAGGAACTTATCCGTTGCAAACTCGGGCTTGAATGGTCGGTGCGCGACCGGGTTACCATGGCCGATCCGCAAATGTATGCGCTCATGCGCCGGGCGGGATGCAGGCGGATCCACTTGGGGATCGAATCCGGCAATGCGGTCGTGCTTGAGCGCATTAAAAAAAAGATTACACCGGATCAAGCCCTATCCGCCGTAAGAGCCGCAAAAAAGGCGGGCCTTAAGGTGCTTGCGTATTACCTGTTCGGCTTGCCGGGCGAGGGCCGCAAAGAAATCGAGGAGACTATACGGTTTGCGCTTGCGCTGGATACAAATTACGCCGAATTCAATATCGCCATTCCGTATCCCGGAACGCAAATGTATCAGGACGGCTTGTCGCGCGGAATATTTACCGGCGATTACTGGGCTGAATTCGCCGTGGCTCCCACGCCCGATTTTACCGTGCCGCGCTTGTATGAGGAGTTCTTATCGCGCGCCGAACTCGTGGAATTCCGCAACCGTGCCACGCGGCAATTTTATTTTAGACCAAAGGTCCTGGTGCGCGAACTGCTTGGCTGCCGCACCCTGGGTGAATTCGGGAAAAAAGCGGCCATGGGTTTGAATCTGCTGCGGCAGGCGCGATAAGAATTTAAAAACGACCGCATTTGCGGCTTCGCGGCAGGAAACATATTTTTAATCAGGCCTATAAAATTTACAAATTGCAATAAAGGATTCCGTACAACCCATGAAAGTTTCCATCGTCTGTCCCTTTTATAACGAAGAAAAAATCATCGCGGCCGCCTTGGCGACCATGCTTAAAAACCTGTCCGTTTTGCCCTACGACTGGGAATTGATCGCGGTGAACGACGGTTCGCAGGACAATTCCTTGACAATAGCAAATGAACTGGCGCAACAGCATGAGCGCCTTACGGTTGTTGGCTACCTTAAGAACCGGGGCCGTGGCTATGCCCTGCGATTCGGCATCAATGCGGCGCAGGGCGCCATCGTGGTGACCACCGAAATCGATTGCTCGTGGGGTGAGCATATTGTCGAGCAAATCGTGGCGGCATTTGAGCGCAATCCGGGAAGCGATATCGTTATTGCCTCGCCCCATTTGCCCGGTGGCGGGTATCGCAATGTGCCGTGGCAGCGGGTTTTAATAAGTCGCATCGGCAACCGCATCGTCCGCTTTGGCCTGTCGCACCGTATTACCATGAGCACCGGCATGACGCGCGGATACCGGCGCGCAAAGTTCCTGGCTTTGCCGCTGGTTGAAAACGGCAAAGAGGTCCATCTGGAAATTGTAAACAAGGCCATCGCCCTCGGCTACGATATCATCGAAATACCCGCGCTTCTTTCCTGGCAAAAAAATGCGGCTTCCGGCGCGCGGCAATCGTCCACCAAAATCAACAAAACGATCAATTCACATCTGCTGTACTGCATGCTGGCCGATCCTATCCGCTATTTTTGGCCGCTGGGAAGCTTGTTTGTCGCCCTCTCTTTTGCAAACCTGCTCTGGGGTCTGGTCCGGCTTGCGTCCGGCCAAGTCGCCATCTATGTATCGCTCTTGAGCCTTTTGTTTCTGCTCCTGGGAGGTTTCTGTTTCGCCTTTGGGGTGCTTACGGCTCAGTTGCGCGAAAACCAGAAGGAATTATGGCGGATCCAAAGCCGCCAGCTCCTCTCCGAAAATGTCAAAAATGACGTTGGTATAAATTATTTTTAAGCATGTTCGCGGCAATAACAGGATACAAAGGAACCAGGCCATGCAATTCGTTAAAATGGAAGGCTGCGCCAACGATTTCATCGTGAGCGATGATCTTGACGAAGGCGATATACCGGGGCTGGTGCGGCGGGCGCCCGGCCTGTGCGACCGGCGGCGCGGAATCGGCGCCGACGGCATTATCGGTGTTCTGCATTCCTCGCGGGCCGATGTTGCCATGCGCATTATTAACGCCGACGGCAGCGAGCCGGAAATGTGCGGTAACGGCATCCGTTGCGTAGCGCTTTTTTGCCGCCGCAAAGGCTTGAGCGATCGAAATGCACTGTCGATCGAAACCGCAGCAGGTCTGATTAAAACCGAATTTATCGGCGACCAGGTTCGGGTAAATATGGGCACGCCGATACTCGCGGCGCGGGAAATTCCGGTAGCGCGCGACAGCGGCGAAACGGTAATAATGGAAAAACTCCCGGTGGGGGACAGAACATTTTATATAACCGCCGTTTCCATGGGCAATCCTCATGCCGTAATCTACGCCGATGCGCTCACCGACGAGTTGGTACTTACTTACGGCAAACAAATTGAGTCGCACCCGTTTTTTCCAAAAAAAACCAATGTCGAATTTATTGCCGTGCGTTCCCCGGCCGAACTTGACATGCGCGTATATGAGCGCGGCTGCGGCGAGACCATGGCCTGCGGCACCGGCGCCTGCGCCGCCGTGGTGGCGGGGGTGCTAAATAAAAAAAACGGCAAGGCCGTTACCGTGCATTTGCGCGGCGGCGATCTTTTTATTGAATGGGACGGACAAAAGGGAAGCCCGGTTTATATGACCGGCCCGGCGCAGTGGGTCTTTGAAGGAAGCATTACCCTATGAGTTATTTTGAAGTGGGGATGCTGGTCTGTTTTGGGATCAGTTGGCCTTTCTCGATCATAAAAACGCTGCGGACCCGTTGCACGGCCGGTAAAAGCGCTCTCTTTTTGTCAATCGTGGCGCTGGGGTATGGTTTCGGCATTGCGCACAAGGCGCTGTGCGCCTGCGACAAAGTCATAGTATTGTATATTGTCAATCTGCTCCTGGTACTTACGGATTTGTTTTTATATTTTCATTATCGTGAACCAACGGCGCCAGTTGGGCCGCCAGCGTAAGCGCGGCGAGCTCCGTGCGCAGCCGGAAGGCCCCAAGTTTTACAAACACGGCCCCGCGCTCCCGGAAACATTGCATTTCCCGCTCCGAAAATCCGCCCGGCGGGCCGATAAAACAGGCAATGGTTTCCCGCTGGGCAATCATGGCGCGCTCAAGCATTTGCCCGCCCACGTCCGCAACCAGGGCCAAACCCGAGACGCAACTCAGGGCATCTTTAAATTCGCGAGGTTTTTCCAGCACCGCAAACCAGGGATTATATGACTGCTTACCGGCGATGATGATTTTTTCCTCAAACCGGCGCGAAAGTTTTTCCCAATCCTCTTTCCACCAGCCCTTCTGGCAAAAATCGCACTCCATTGGAATAATTTTGCCGGCGCCCAGAGGCGCCAGGGCCTCAAGGGCATATTCAAAACAATTTTTGTCCGGAATGCCGATAAAAAACCAGGTTGATTTTACGGAAGGCGGACATTGTTTTTGAGCGGTAATATCGCATTCGCAGCCTGAATCTGTAAAGGAAACGATCGTGCAATTAAAAAGCGATCCCGTACCGTCGGTAACGGTAATGTCTTCTCCCGTTAAGAGCCGCAATACGCTGCGCGCATGGTGCGTCTCGCGTGCATCCAGAATAATCCGGTCGTTTTCCCGGTTACGGCTATAAAACAAATAGTGGCTTGACTTGTTCATACTATGTTCCGGCGATAACCCTTGTCCGAAACCGCCCGGATTGCTATAATCAGCAGTGTCGTGGTATGCTTTTGTTTTGGAACCCGCTGAACGAAAAATATGTTTTTTTTGGTAAAAAGCAAGGCCTGTCATGAGCGCCCTGAAATATAACTACTATTATCTTGTCACGATTTTTACGGCAACATACAGCTTTGCTTTTATTTACTTTTTGGCAAAACGTTTTGAATTTTCGAAGGTTTCCCGGCGCTTCGCCGTTTTTTTGATGGCTGTTTTCGGCTGGTCGGTCAAAGATTCGGTCAGCGTAATGGTGCTGCGATGCTGCCCCGGAATATTCAATGAATCGCTCGCCGCCTTGAGCCTGTTTATCCTGGTCCTGCCCTTATGCTTGTTCGTAATGTTGACAGGTATATACAATGCGGTACCGGGTCCGCAAAAACAATTCAGGCATGAAAAAATGGTTTTTATCGCGCTTGCCGCAGCCCTGGGAATTATTTACCTCGTTACGCTGATTCACCCATCCTTTCTCTATCGCGCCATTGTTCCCGATCAATACGGTTATTCTTATGCGGAGGGGCCGGGCCTGATTTTTCTTTTGGCAATAATTCTTATTGTGCTGGCCATTCCCGGATTACGCCTGGTGATGCTCTCCTTAAA
>JAQUMP010000168.1 GCA_028718065.1 Chitinivibrionales bacterium
AATTAAACTTTGTTGAAAAGGGCATAAATATACATCATTTCGATCGAACAATGTTTTATTGTACCTTTTTGGTACAATATTTTAAAGGCCTAAAGATGCTTTGCTAAAAGGATAGTTGGCCGTAGCGGATGTATGAGACCGGAAATTAAATTAATTGCTTATGCGCGCAGCATTCATACATTCACGCGAAATCGAGAAATACCATTATCCTGCCGATTGCCCGTTTAAAACGGAACGGGCCGCCTTGACTAAGAATATTCTTTCGTCCATCAATCGCTATCAGGACCGGGCGCAGGGAATCGTTGAATATGCTCCGCGCCCGGCAACACGCGACGAGCTTGCGCTCTATCATACCTCGGAGTACCTGGAAGTCCTGCAACAGGCCTCGGCCGGCAATCTGGCTCCCGAGGCGCTTTTTATGGGGTTGGGAACGCAAGATACTCCAATCTTTACCGACCTGTATCCATATTCCGTGCTGGCGGGAGGGGCATCATTGACAGGTGCGCAATTGCTCCTGGATCAAAAGTTCGATATTGTTTTTAACCCCTCCGGCGGTTTTCATCACGCTTTTAAAGGCAAGGCCGGTGGCTTCTGCTATATCAACGATGTAGTCCTGGCCGCGCGGTTTCTGGCAAATGCCGGCAAACGCGTGTTTTGCTTAGACCTCGACGCCCACCATGGCGACGGCACCCAGGCGGCATTTTACGACCAAAATTCCGTTTTTACGGTTTCGTTTCATGAGAGCGGTAAAACCCTGTTTCCGTGGGGCGGATTCGAGTTCGAAATCGGCGAAGGGGAGGGGCGTGGTTATAATGTAAATATGCCTTTTCCGGCCGGTACCGACGACGATGTTTACGCGCGGGCCTTTAACGAATTGGTCCCGCCGCTGCTCGATGTTTACAAGGCGGACATTATCCTGCTCGAAATCGGCATGGATATTCTGGCCGTGGACCCGCTCACGCACCTGGGTTGTACCAATAATGTTCTGGCCGCCATATTACCTTTACTGACCCGTACCGGAATGCCCCTGCTGGTCATGGGCGGCGGCGGCTACCATCCGCAGGCGACCGCCCGCGCCTGGTCGCTGGCCTGGTGTATTTTATGCGGGTTTGAAAGCAGCGAGGATTTATCGCTGGGCATGGGCGGCGTGTTCCTGGGCAGCAGCGAATGGGAGGCCGGCCTGCGCGACATGCATTCCTATGCCACAGGTAAAGATTTGCAAAGGATAAATACTGACGTCGATGAAAAGATTGAGTATATTAAACGAACGGTGTTTCCGATACATAATATTTAATACTTCATGAACCTCCTTACCAAACTTCCTCCCCAGATTTCCCAAAAACTTTCCGGCAAAGGCCCCGTGCGCTACGCCCTGCGCGGCGACCTTGCGGCCGACCGCTCGTTTAAGGAGCGTTATTTAATCGTAACGGAGCGCGCCGTGATTGTCGCGGAGGAAAGCGGCGAAACAATAGAATATAACCTGAGCGACTGTTCCGAAATCCGCCTCGACGAACTCGTGGGCGGCGGACGGCTTTCCGCAATTGTCAAGGGTGAGGTCCGGCAGCTTGTCTCCTATTCCAACCATTACGTACCGCAGTTTTCGGTCCTGGCCCGCGCCGTCAACGCCCTTATTGCCGGAAAATCGTTCGAACTCCCCGAAGAAAACTTTGTTTCTTTTTGCGCGCGTTGCGGCGCGCCCTTGCCGGAGCGCGACAGCACCTGTCCGCGCTGCGTGCCGCGCCTCAAGATCTTCGCGCGCATCTTTGCACTCACCAAACCGTATAAAGGGCGCGTTGCCGTACTCATGATCGTGACCGCGCTCGGCGTTTCGTTTCAGGTAGTGCAACCCTGGCTTACGCGCCTGCTGGTCGACAATGTCGTCGGCGGCCGCCATCCCAACCAACTCCTGCCGCTTATCGGCGCCATGATGGCCGGCGCGACCCTGTTTTTGCTCATGCGCATGGTCAACGTTTACTTAGCGGGATGGATCAGCGGGCGCATCGTTACCGACTTGCGCGCGCAATTGCATTCGGTGCTGCAATATTTAAAAATCAACTTTTTTAACCGGCGCGAGCCCGGCGAGTTTACCAGCCGCGTAATGTACGACACCAACGAGCTTTACCAGTTTCTGGTCGACGGACTGCCCTTTTTGCTGATTAATTCGCTCATGTTCATGGTTATCGGGGTTATCCTGGTTTTAAGCGACTGGCGCCTGGCGATCTTTGTGTTTTTGCCCGTGCCGTTTTTAGTGCTGGGCAGCAATCTCTTCTGGCAAAAGCTTATTCCCCTGTTCCATCAGCAGGGCAGCGCCGTCGGCCACATGCACAACACCATCAAGGAGTCGCAGGAGGGTATCCGCGTTGTCAAGGCGTTCGCGCAGCAGGAGCGCCGCATCCGTCAATTTTCCACGGTAAACCGCCGTATTTTCAGCACGACCCTTAATATTCAGCGCACCTGGGGTGCCTTTAACGAAGTCATGTTCTGGGTCATGAATATGGGCGTGGCCCTTGTGTGGTTTTTTGCGGTCAAACGCATGGTGCTGGGTGATAAACATTTAACGCTCGGCGTTTTATTCGCCTACATCGGCTATATCTGGCTTTTCTATGGGCCGCTCCAGTGGTTTTCGGTGGTCATCAACTGGATGACGCACGCCTTCGCGGGGGCCGAGCGCATTTTTGAGATCATCGATTCCAGCACCGAAGCATTTAACGACCCGCGCGCGATTTCCCTGCCCAAGGTGGCCGGGAGCATCGAATTCACGGACGTGCGTTTTAGCTATGAGCGCGGCAAGGAAGTCATCAAAGGCGCTACTTTCGCGATTAAGGCCGGGGAAACCATCGGGCTGGTCGGCAAATCGGGCGCGGGCAAGAGCACAATCATCAATTTAATCAACCGCTTCTTTGAGGTTGACAGCGGAGAAATATTAATCGATGGCGTTCCCATAAAAAAAATCAAGCTGGAACAGTTGCGTAAAAGCATCGGTATCGTCATGCAGGACCCGTTTTTATTTAACGCCACTATCGCCGAAAACATCGCCTTCGGCATGGAGCACGCCGATTTCAGCGATATCGTGCGCGCCGCGCAGGCCGCGTTCGCGCATGATTTTATCATTAAAAAAGAAGACGGCTACGACACCATGGTCGGGGAGGACGGCGCCAAGCTTTCGGGTGGTGAAAAACAGCGAATCTCCATCGCGCGCGCAATCCTGCACGATCCGCCCATCCTTATTTTAGACGAGGCGACTTCCTCGGTGGACGTTAACACGGAAAAACATATCCAGGAAGCCACGGCGGCGCTTATAAAAAACCGAACTACCATTGCCATCGCGCACCGTTTAAGCACGCTGCGCAATGCCGACCGGCTGATCGTGCTTGACGAAGGCAAGGTCGCGGAAATAGGCACGCACGACGAGCTCATGCAAAAACCCGACGGTATTTACGCCCAGCTTGCCCAAACGCACAACGAAATGAGCCGGCTGCGCGGGGTGGTGTGGAAAGAATGAGTCTTATTAAATTAATAAAAAAGAACGACCAGGTTTACGCCGTCGTAGAAGGCAACGAGCCCCAGGAGGTCCGCATCGTTTACCTGCGGCCATTAAGCGGTATGGGGCGGGAAATTTCCATTATCGGAAAAAAAGAGGAGCTTGTCTGCGTTAAAAGCTTAGACGAACTGGATGGGCCCTCGCAAATTATCGCCAAACAGGAGCTGGAGTCGGCCTATTATCTTCCGCGGATCACCGCCATCGCCAAGACCGAGACGCACTTCGGCAATCGCTATTTTTATGTGGAAACAAACAAGGGACCCGCGCAGTTTTTGCTCAAGAACCCCTACGTGAGCGTGCGCTGGGTTACCGACGATGAGGCCATAATCATCGACGCCATGAACAACCGTTTCCATATACCTTCTGTCAAGAACCTCGACCCCCGGTCGCGGCAGGAGTTTTTGAAGGTGCTGTAATCACCCGATTTCGCCCTTATTTCTTGACGCAATAAAAAGTTTTCTGGATGCTTTTGTCGCCGACCGTGACTTTGAACATCCATTTGCCTTCCAAAAGCTCAAAATTATCGGAAAATTCAAAACCGGAAAAGCAGGGAACGTTACCGCTATCGAACGTTTTAAATGACCACGCCCGTTCGCTTCTGCCGTTTTGCGGATTGGTCATATTGCGGGGATAAATCACTTCGCAGGTTATGGGATATTTCAGGGCTGTTTTGTTTTTAGAAATAAGCTCGTACCTCAGACCGAATTCTACGCCTATTTTCAAGGGTATCGTGTCGGTCTGTGACACAATTGAATCTTTTTTTACGGCAAACACTTTCCCGGCAACGGCCTTATCGTACTTTTGCGATTCAAGCCCCGTGCTTTTAGTAATTCCATAATCGACAATTTTTATGTCCGTTATATCCTTTATGTCCCCTGTCGCCGTGGCGGCGTTGTTTATCAAATAAAGGCAGAAAATAAAAACGCAACTGAATTTCAAAACATTGGATATGGACATCTAACCTTCCTTGTTTTACAAAAAAGAATTGGCGTATTGATAATGTATAGTACCCTATTTGCGGATATTAATCAAGTGTAAAGGGGGATCAAATAAAAAATCCCGGCAGATGTTTACCTGCCGGGATTTTTTTTCTCCGGAAGCCTCACAGAAGCTTGTAGCTAACAGGCCTCACCGGAGGCTCCTTGAGTTAGTATAGTACTAATAGGACCACCTCCTTTCGCCAGGGAACAAGATCGCGCGCATGGCCCCCCTGAAAAGCCATCGCGTAGCGGATATCGGTAAAATTAATTGTCGGCAAATGTTATAGCAAATAGGATTCTGTATCAGTAAACGCCATCTATATTTTCATTTATTAAGAATACGTATTTTTTTAAAATATGATGCATTTATTGAAATTTTGGTTATATTATGCAGTATGGGTGCTGAAAAAATAAATATTTTCATATATTTAGAATACAGAAAGTACCTAAGTGATTACTATGCCTTAAATAAAAGCACTATTCCTTCCTTCTCTTTCAGATATTTTTCCCAAAAAGCCGGCCTTAAAACACCGAATTTTCTGCAATTATTGATACAGGGGAAAAGGAACCTTAAATATTCTACTATAAGCCGGATCTCGCAGGCGATCGGGCATTCCGCCGAAGAAGCGCGTTATTTTGAATTGCTGGTATTTTTCGATCAGGCCGGCACCGTTGATGAAAAAGCCGCTTTTTTCTCGAAGCTCTCGGAAGCGCGCAGGTTTTACCGGATCGAACAAATTACCGATTTGCAGCTTGAGCATTTTCAAACCTGGTACCATAAGGCCGTCCGCGAGCTCATTGGGTTTTACCCGTTTAATGAAAAAGAAAAATATGCCTACCGTAAACTTGCGGCGTGCCTCTCGCCGGCGATAAGCGAAAGCCAGGCGCGCGCATCTGTCAAGCTGCTTTTAAAGCTGGGCCTGCTCACCCGAAACGCAAACAACGCCATCGTGCAGTCGGAGCGCTTTATTTCTACCGGCGACGAGGTGAACAGCCTTTTTGTCCGGAAATTCCATCAGGTCATGATCGACCGCGCGCGGGAATCGCTGGACCGCTTTGCGCCGTCCGAACGCGATATTTCGAGCCTGACCGTGAGCATGTCCGCTGCGGGGTTTGCGCTCCTGAAACAGGAGATCCAGTTGTTCCGCAAGCGCCTCCTGGAACTCGTTAAAACAGACACCGCCCCGGGAGGCGTGTATCAGGTCAACTTCCAGTTTTTCCCCTTAACAAACAAGAAAAAAATCCAAAAAGGGATACACAACCATGAACGTGCGCAATAAAACCAAATTTCGGCACTGGTTCCCGGCGCTCTTAACGTTGGCCGGGGCCATGGTGCTGATGTGCGGCTGTTCTCTTAACCTGGCTTCGGTCCCTACGAGCGGCTCCGAGACCGGCAATGCGAAGGTGCTTGCGGGCATGGTCACGCAAAGCGACGGTTCGCCGGCCGCAAATACGCGCATCGCCCTTTTTCCCCAGGCTTATAATCCGGTAAAAGACGCCCCCCCGTCGGATTCCTCGCTCGATACCACCGATGAAACCGGACGCTATGGTTTTAAAAATGTAAAATTTGGGTTTTACAGCGTATCGGCAAAGAATCTCGCAAGCGGCGACCAAGGTTTACAACAGAACATTATTGTTGACAGCGCCACGGATTCGGTCCCTACCATGAAACTTAAAAAAACCGGCAGCATTCACGTGGCTTTGCCCGGTAATGCCAGCGTTGCCTCGGGATATGTTTATATTGCCGGAACTGACCTGAGCGCGCAAGTCCAGGTCGCCCTCGATTCAACATGTTACGCGCAGATCGATTCGGCGCCGGCCGGTAATTTGTTGTCGATCTACTATTACGTAAAGGGTCAAACCGTTTCGCAACTCATCGCCGATTCGGCCAGCGTATCTTCCGACAGCACCGCTTATATCCAGGCGCATACTTCTTATTTTGTTTCCACCATGGGCAACGATACCAATAGCGGCACGGCCGGCAACCCTTTGCGTCATCTCTCAAAAGCCGTCGCCCTGGCCCGCGCGGGAGATTCGGTGGTGGTAATGGATGGCGTTTATGATAATGAAGGCGCGGGAAATAATCAGTATGTCGTGACGCTTTCCCGCTCCGGCGCCTTGTCGGCCTGGATCACGATCATGGCCCAACACCGCGGCAAGGCCGTGCTCGACGCCATGAGCAGCGCCTCTGCATATTTTGCATTGTCAAGTGCCTCCTATTTTATTATTCAGGGATTTGTTATTCAGAACGGTTATAACCACGGCATAAATAGCAATAATATTCATCACGCCATAATCCGCTGGAATGAAATCAGGAACATCGCCAACCGGGTCATTCCCGATAACACGACCCATGTCGGCCTGTGGTGCGATTCGGCCAGCCACGATATCGTTATAGAGGGGAACATGTTCCATGATATCGGCCGTACCGGCGGCGCCATTTACAGCCAGGACCACGCCCTCGACATTGCAGGTTATAATGTAAAAATCATCAACAATATTTTTTACAACCAGAAAACGGGCTGGGACATTCAGACCGTTTCCGGATTCAGTAACGCCATAATCGCCAACAACGTATTCGCCTTTGCAAACCCGAACCGGGACGGCATGATATTGCTCTGGCAGAA
>JAQUMP010000169.1 GCA_028718065.1 Chitinivibrionales bacterium
CCGCCGTGTCGACGACCTGGTCGAGCTTTTGGCCGCGGTCGATATCGACCGAGAGATTCCGGCGGAGCTCTATGCCGCGGTGGCCGAAGTCCTGGCGTGGGTCTATCGCGCGAACGAAGCGGCAAAAAAAAACAATTTTTAATAGAGATTTTACGGAGAAAAAATCATGAAACGTCTTCTGCTGTTTTTTTTGGCATGGCCGCTTATGGCCGCCATGGACAATTATACGGTGGCCTTTGTCGGCATGACGCCCGGCGGCGCGCCGGCGTTCGAGCAGTCGTTCGACCGTCATTTGCAGGAAAAATTATCGACAACCCAGGATATCAACACCGTTGATTTTACCCAAATCCAAAAGCTGCGCGGCAAAATTAATTATAATAACCTCGCGACCGTTTCTCCCCAGATTCTCGAATCGCTGCGGCGCTTTTGTTCCGACAGCACCGTCTTTGTATGGGGCGCGGTCGACCATTATTCCGTAAGGAACGCGCGCAGCGGACTGCTGCACGCCAAAGTCGAAGCGACGGCGGCCGTCCGCATCATGATGTACAGTTTCAGCGAGCGCAATTTTACCTTCAGCAAGACGATTGCCTGCAGCGCCTCGGTGCCCACCGGATGGATTTTTTTTAACCCTACCAGCGCCGCCGCCAAAGTCTCCGCGGTGGATTATGCCGCCGCCATCGAAACGCTGGAAAAGGACGCGGTTGACAAATCGGTCGTTATGGTAAGCAGCATAAGCAAGAACGATCTTGTTGCCGTGGGCCGGGCGCGTCGCGCCAATAAAGGAAATAATCCGACCAGCTCGGACGTATTCAACGTTCCGAGCGTCGAAGCGGCCGCGGTGGACGGCTCAAAAGGACCCGATACCGCCGCAAATGAAACCGGCATACCCGCGACGCGCGAGGCGACCGTTGCGGGCAAAACGGATAATGCAAAATCAACCAAACCGGGCCCTTTAAAAGACACTCCCGTAAAATCTAAAAAGTAGAACGATACGCGATTTTTATGATTGACGCTTTTCGTTCAATAATTCTAATATTATTTTTATCCGATTAAATAGCGATTTATTATATTTATTGATCAGCGCAAATAACAAAAGGCGGTATTGCATGGAAAAACAATCCGGCGGTCTTAAACCCAAAACAAGTTCGGATTTTGGGTCCTACAAAAACGTATTCGACGATCAAAATGAGTTTAACAAACTCAATGATTTAATTCTCGGCGCAATCCAGAATTTTTCCGAATATCGCGGCGGAAACCTTACCTACGGCGAAATCATGTTTGTCATGGAATGCATTCTCGATTCCATGCGCGGCTCCTCGGAAAAACTGGCCCAGACCAGCACCAAAATCCGCGGCCTTAAAGAGCCGCCCACTTTTTCAACGCTGCTTTCGATTACATCACGGCTGGTGGAGGTGATGGTAAAAAAAGGCATGATAAATTCCGGCGACGAGGCCTTTATCCTGCACGGCGAGGAATGATCCGTTTGGAGCAAAAGACATCCGTCATGACAGACTCGACTACTCCGGCGGCCATAAGCCTTGCCTTTCCCGGCGATCTGGAATACATCCCCGCCGTGCGCAAATTCATCGCCGAGGCGGTAGCGTCCTTCGGGTTTAATCCCAAATTCGTTTACCGGTGCGAAGTAATCGTGGACGAACTTTGCAACAATGCCGTGACCTACGGCTGCGTTTCGGTTACGGCCGCGGTAAAATTGACCTGCCGCCTTTTCAGAGACCGGGCCGAACTCGCCATTTCCGATGAGGGCGGTAAAAAAGAAAATATCGTCAAGCTCGAACAGGCCCTCAAAGACTCCGATGCCGCCGACCGGAGGCAGGCCGTCGACAAAAAGAATCTGGGCATGGAAATCGTGCGGCTGCTTGCCGAAAAAGTAGACCTGCATATCGACGAAACGCGCGGAGTCACCACCGTTAAAGTCATAAAAAAATGCGAAGAAACCCGGTAAGCCAACAGCTTTTGTTCGGTTTGTTACCCGCGAAAAAATCATGAACAGCTCTTTACAAATAGAAGTAAACCCCAGCGACAGTGTTAGCGGCGCCACAATTATGCGCCTCATGGGCGCCCTGGACAGCGGAAGCATTGGGGCCCTCGAAAAAAGTTTTGAACGCCTCACGGCGGAAAACAACCCGTATGTGATTGTGGACATGAACGCCGTTTCGTCGTGTTCGTCTTCGGCGCTCGGACAGCTCATGGGCGGCAGGACCATGCTTTCGGAACATGGCGGCACCCTGGTATTAGCGGGCATGGGGTTTGACTTAAAGACAAAATTAAACCTGCTGGGCGCGCATAAAATATTTACCATCTATAGCGACCTGCGCGCCGCCCTGGCCGCCTACCATTGGCACCACGAACACAAACCCGAGCATATAGAATGTTCGTTCCCGCCCCAGATCCGCCTGACGCCGCCCGTCCGCCATTTTCTGGGCAGGATCGCCAAACTCAAGGGATTCAGCGACCGCGACGCCTTCCGAATCGAAACCATCGTGGATGAGGTCTGCAACAATGCCGTCGAACACGGCTCCAACAGCGCCGATCATGCCGTAGACGTTGCCGTGAGCATCGGACTCCAGAAAATCGAAATCACCGTAACGAATATCAACAACCCCCGCAACATCGAATATTTTAAATCGCTTTCGCACAACATTTTCAAATCACCGCCGCCCTCCGGCAGCGACCTGCGCGGGCGGGGATTATCGCTTGTCAAAATGCTGGCGGACAACGTCGCCTTTGATTTTTCCGACGACGGCACCACCGTACATGTTACCAAAAAAAAACGCGAGGAACCATGAGTATGGACCCCCAAATCGAATTGGAATACGAAAACGTCAAAGACCGTGCTGATTCCAAGCTGGTCCGTTTTGTCGGCGACCTGGACGCCACCAACGTCGAAACCGTCCTTGAAAAAATCTGCGGCCTCTTTAACGAAGGGTTCCTCAATATCGTCGCCGACTTTACCAAGTTGCGCTATGTTAACAGCACCGGGCTGGGGATCCTGCTGCACTTTTCAAAAGCGGCCAAGGAAAAAGGGGGCAGTTTCAAGATATCTAATGTCAATGAAAACGTTTACGAAATCATCGAAATCATCGGGGCCTCGTCCTTGTTGCAGATCTACGACGATGTCGATGCGGCCGTTGCGTCTCTTAAGTAAACAATCAACAACCAATCATTTTTTCAGCATGAGGGAATACCGCTATGCGTCGAACCAGTATTAAATTCGCGTGTGTTTTGAGCGTTCTTTTAATCAACAGCTTCTGCGAAAAAAGCGATACCGGCAAGGTCATTGTCCGGATCGGCCCCTCGGCGATCAACCAGAAGAGCTACGATGCCTACGGCCAGATGCGCAACCTGTATCCCACCGAACCCGGCAAATACTTTGCCGCCGGACGTCCGCAGGTTGCCGCCCTCACGGTAACGGAGCTGCTCTACGACCATGCCGACGGCGCGCTCAAAACATCCATAAAAGAAAGCGATGACTGGCGCTGGAAACGCCTCTATTTTCCGGCCCAGTTGTACGTGAGCTCCTTTTTAGAAAGGAACTTATGCTTTTCAGAATCGGAAATAAACCGGTATTATAAAGCGCACCTGGATTCTTTTAAAGCGCCCGCCGCGCCCGCGCCCGTAAAGAACGACTCCCTTAAAAAGGCCGAAAGCGGCGCAAAGAAAAGTTTCTGGGCGCGGATTTTTCCTCAAAAGAAAAAAAGTCCCTATCGCCCTCTTGACGAAGTAAGATCGCAAATCGTGCGGGAGCTGTTCATGCAGAAATATCCGCCCGATTCCGCCTTTCTGGCGAGCATGGCGCGCGCCGACAGCGGAAAAAAAGTCAACCTCGACAGCCTCAAAAATACGCGCGATGTAAAGCAGCGCTGGCTCTACAGCGTTTCCAACGACCTGCCCTATTTTTTTATTAAGATCGCCTATCAGGAATTGTACGGCAAACCCTACCGCGATACCCTGAGCGAGATCGTCGGTGACGGCAAGGCGCTTACGGACAAGGATTTTGAGACCGTATTGCAATGGATCCCGCCGATGCGGCGCGGCATCTACAACACCCCCGCGGCCAAACTTAAACTCGCCCGGTATCTGCTCGGCTGGAAACTCTTTACCGACCAGGCGCAGCGGCGGAACCTTTTAGGCAAGGACGAGTACCGCCTGATGCTTGACTGGGCCTGGAAATTCCAGGTCGCCAATCAATACCTCGAGCGCTCCCTGATGCCCGAGGCCCTTAAAAAAACCGTGGTCGACACGGCGCTCTGCAAATACGCCTGTTGGGACCAGCAAAATGCCGTAACGCTGTCCCCCGATACGGCCGCTCTGCGCCGTACCGTGGAGCAATATCGCGATCGCAAAGTTACTATCGCCATAGACAGCGTCCTGTACGAAATGCGCAAAAAAGCCGGTGTTATCATTGTGTCAAAAGACATTAAAGATGCCGGCAACGAGCCGCCCGCCGTCCAGCTTGCCCGGGCCGATTCGCTGCGTGATGCCGGGAATGCCGACCAGGCTCAAGGGATCTATAGCGCCCTGACGACCTCGTTTCCTTTTGCCATCGAGGGACGCAAAGCGTTTTCGGAACTTGCTAAAATTCAGACCGAGAAAGGCGAGTATCTGCCGGCCATCGAAAACTACCGGTTCTATTCGCTCCTGACCACCGATGCGGCCGAGCTCTGCAAAACCATGTTCATGATCGGTTTCATATACGACGAGTACCTTGACAAACCGCAGCTTGCCGAGGCCAACTACAAGTGGATCCTTAAAAACGGCGCCGGCTGCGAATTGGTGGACGATGTCGAATTCATGTGCCTGCATCTGCACGAACCCATGTGCAGCGTCGAGGAATTGCAGGCGCAGGCCAAACGCCAGGGGCGCTCGGTGGATTCTACGGGTGCGGCGGCCACCCTTAAAAAGATCAGTCCCGACAGCGGGGCCGCCAAGAAATAATTCCGGAGAGAACGAACCGAGCCGTTTCCGGTTCTTTATTTTTTTTGCAAGCCGCTTGATGCCTTGAAAGACCCGGTGTGAGCGGCTTTTTTGTATCTCGGTTTTACCTTTTTGCAATGAAACTCGCGAGTAAACCATGGTCGTTTTTTCGTCACGGCGTTTTCGTTGCATGCTTTTTGCCTTAAGCGCTTTTATGGCAATAAATGCCGCGGCCGCGGAAAAAAAACAGCAATACCTCCAGCAAAGCTATATCGATTCGCTCATCCAGACCGCCCTCTACCGTTTCAGCGAGGTGATTTACATAGAGGGCTTCGACTCGGAAAAACGCCGCGCCATCGATTACGCGACCTGGGTGGTCGCTACCTTGCGGCGCCAGGCGCTGGGCGACCCGAATTTATCCTATGTCAATTGGAAAACGGGCGAGCTCGAAGACCAGATCCTGCTGGAAAAAAACGATATCATTTTAGAAAAAGCGCATCTGCAACTCAAAGTCAAAAACGCCCTTATCGACAGCTTTAATGCCGAGGTCACCAAACGCCGGCCCGATTTTGCCGCGCTCAACCGGCTCCTCCGGCAAATGGAAACCATGGACGCAAACAAGGCGCGCGCCACCGAGGCCATCATTTTCGAGCGGCGCGCCATATATTCCAAAGTCCTCCCGGTCCGGATCAACCGGGCCCTGGAAAACGATGCCCTGGAGCAGGCGCGGGCCGACCTCGATTACTGCGCCGTCAACCAGGGGTTTTTATCGATTCCCCGGGCAACATTGCAGGACTTGCAGGGCGACCTTGCGGCTCGGATGAGCGCCCTCAACGAGCAAAAAGCAATACCCAAAGACTTATCATCGTGTGAAAAGTATCTGGCGGACCGCGACCTCGGCCGCTTCTTCCGATTAAGCGACGACATCCGGACGCGGCTGAACGCCATGAAGGCCTCGTCTTCGCCGATCGTATGGGGCCGTTGCCGCATGGAGTTGGAAAAGCTTTTAGACGCAGCGCGCCGTTTTCAGGATTCGCTCGTGCTGGTGAATTGCCGGCTGATTACTAATAAGGAAATCAATAAGGCGCTCGATTACCGCGATTATTTAAAACGCCAGATCGGTGTTTCCAGCGATAAAATCGCCCAGATCGATGACGCTCTCATGGCCGTTTCGGTCCAAACCTCGAGCAAGGGGGTCACGGCCATGGGCGAAATCGTGAAGCGCTTGACCGATACGACCGCCGAAAACAATTTCAGTTTCAGCGATCTATTGGTCCAGGCGCGGCGCAAGGCTCAGCGCCAGGCCGACAGCGCTAAGGACAAAGAACAGCGCGACCTGCGCGCCGCCCAGTTGCAGGAAATAGGGACCACGGCGTTTTTCTTTTTTCCCAAAAACGAAGCGCAGATCGCCCGGGAGCTCAAACGGAACGAGGAGATGGCCTACGCCGAAATCGAACTGATTTATAAATTGCTCGAACAGAACAACTTTCCGGAGGCCTGCCGGATGTTTGCGCAATGCCATAAAAAGCTGCAACTTTTTACCTGCAAAGAGTCCTTTGCCACGCTGGAAGCTACCCTTAAGCAAATGGCCGGGGGCGGAAGACCGGCCGCGATTTTTGGAAGCAATTAAAAAGCCGCCCGCTTCCGGTCTTGCGATGATTCTCTCCTATCATGTAAAGATTATCTGCGCGCCTGCCGAAAGCCCATAAAATTCTCCCACGGTAAGAATGGATTCCACCTGGGGGCAAAAATCGTCTTTTGTCAGACCGAACATATCGACCGAGGCCTTGCATGCGTAAAGCTTGCCGCCGGCGTCATGGATCGTTTGGATGAATTCGGGGATGGGCGGAATATCCAGCGCCCCCATTTTCTTGGACATCATCATGGTGGCCATGGCCGCCATCCCCGGAAGCGCGCCCAGCAGCGTCGGAATGCCCATGGCGGGGTTGCCGACCGTGGCGACTTTAATGGAATGCATCTTTTTTTTAGGGCCGACAAAGGGCAGCGGGAATGCGCCGGTGAGGGGTTCCAGATCGTAGTTAAAATCGATCAGGAACGCTTTATTAAAGCCGCTTTCGATAAAGCAATTCGCATGGCCGTCGAAACGGGCGCTCAGCGGCTTTCCTTGCGTAAAGTCGCATATATTGCGCGCGAGAACTTCGCCTTGGAAATGCGCGACCGAACCGGCCTTTG
>JAQUMP010000170.1 GCA_028718065.1 Chitinivibrionales bacterium
CCATGTAAAGGTCCCGTTGATAAAGTCAAACTGGGCCGCCGAAGCGGTTCCGGCCAAAAAGAGACCGACCAGCGCCATCCCTGTAAAAAATTTTACACCGTGGTTCATAAAAACTCCCTGTTATAGAGGTCTGTTTCTTGATTCGGGGCATGCTTGCCCGCTTCCGGCAATAGCATCTTGATTACAAGCAAAATAAAGCATATTCCTCGTACATTCCTTGACTATTCCGGCAAAAATTAGCACGATTCCGGCGCAGGAGTATATATTAATCCCTATGGTGAAGGATTATATCGAAAAAATCGAAAAAAATCTTGACCATGATTTCGGCCTCATGGTAAACCGGCAATTGCGGCAGGCGCCCGTTGGCCTTCATTCGCACGGATTTTCGGAACTCGTTGTTATTCTGAGCGGCAAAGGAATCCATTATAGCAAAACCGACGCTTATGAAATCATGACGGGCGACTGTTTTATGGTCGAGGGGGAACACGGCTACCGGGAAAGTATCGAATTAAATCTTGTCAATATTCTCTTTAAGCCCAACCGGCTGCCCCTGCCCTGGAACGAGGCGCGCAAGCTGCCGGGTTATCATGCTTTTTTCACCCTGGAACCCAAATACCGCAAGCTCCATGATTTCCGCAGCCGTTTGCGGTTTTCACCGGCCGAGCTTTCTATTGTTTCCCGGCTCATCGACGATATGGAACGCGAACTCATGCATCGGCATCCGGGCTTTGAATTCATAGCTATGGCGCTCTTTGTGGAACTGTTGACGCTCATTGCCCGGACCTATACAAACAAGAAAGGCAAAATATACCCAGGCCTGTTCGGATTATCGGAGGTCATCGGCCATTGCGAACGCCGGTATGCCGAAAGAATCCGCATGGCCGATCTTACGAAAATCGCGTGCATGTCGGAGAGTCGTCTGCTCCGGGCTTTCAAGAACGCCACGGGCTTTTCTCCCATCGATTACCTTATCCGGCTGCGTATCCGCCATGCCTGCGCATATTTACACCAGGGGAATCTTACCATCAGCGAAATCGCTTATCGCGTGGGATTTAATGACAGCAATTATTTTTCGAGGCAGTTTAAGCGCGCTATGGGGCTTGCCCCGCGGGAATACCGGCGCAAAAACCCGCTCTTTTAATGCGCGGCATTATCGATTCCCGGCGCAAAAGGAGCGTTGATTATGGCCTTAGTAAATCTTCCCGGTAAATTTCCCTTTTATTGTTCCAGCGTCCGTTTTATAGGTATAGATTAAAATCCCGTTTGTCTTGATTGCGGGAACATCATAGCGGTTTCCGGCGAGGACGTTAAACCGGGCCACGGTCCTTCCGTCGAGCCTGCCGGCCAGTTTTTTGAGAGTGCGATCGGCGTATTGTAGAGCCAACCGCCAATGGATAAAACGTCTCCGCCCCCGGCCACATAAACCCTCGGAATACTGTCGATCACGGCCGCAAAAACATTTGCCGGACAATGCAGGCCAACCAAACCCAACAAGCCTGATAATTGACATACTGCGAGAACGGCGATGGACGTTTTATTAAGCATAATGAGACCCTTTTTTTTAATGTTTTATCGGTCTATTTCATCACGGCCACCTGCTCTTTCTTTACAAAATCTCCCGCCTTAAATTCCTGGATATAAATGTTCCGGACCAGAGATGCAACCGGCATTTTTAAGGTGTAATGTCCGGGCTGCTGGTAATTATTTACAAAAGAAAATACGGTTCTCCCTGATAAATCATAATATTTTACGCTCACGAAACAGGATTTTGGCAGGGTATAATAAACGGCGTTCGCGGTTGCGTTGAAACGGAATGCTTTATTCTCCGGGTCTGCCGGCAAAACCGGCGTCGTACGTGCGGTAAGCGGAACGAGAACGTAAAATGTCTTTACCGAAAAGGAACTATTGCTCGCGTCGGCAATCGTCGCCGTCAGGGTCGTGTTTCCGCCGCCGTAGGACAGGTTGACCTGGTTTCCATATACATCGACCCGTTTTGCCGTTTTTGAAGCGTTCACCGTTCCACTGGGGAATGTCAAGGTTATGGCCGTGGCGCTTCCCCCGGCCACATGTACTGCGATCACGGCATTGCTGTCCACCGTGAAACCTTCTATTGCCGACTCATCGCCATTTGTGCCTGTCAAGGTTGGCTTGAGGGACAAGCTATTGGTAAAATCGGTAAATATCTTGACACTACTTCCTTTCAGAAGAGCATTGAGGGCTTTGAGCGATCGTCCGTGCACGGTAATTCCATTTTCATCCGTTAGCCCTGAACCGGGCCAATAACCACCGCTCGAAGGATGGTTCCAGGGAAACCAGAACATCTTGAACTGGTCGGGGACCGCCCAGTTGCTTACCGACCAGTAGAATATTCTTGGATAAAGATCCGGCAGGAAATAAGCGGAGGCATCCAAGGGGCCGATTTCGGTTTGCCAGACGCACGGACTTACGACCCCCGCGGCCTTGGCTGCCTTATATACATAATCCAATTCATTGGTCGCAAAATAATGAAAATCGAGTACGTCGGTCACCTTCCAGGCATTATAAGGCTCTGCCGCATATTTGTTGAGTAATGCGACGTAATCCGTTACATAGGTTCCGTAGGCGTTAGGCCAACCTCCCCAAACTACTTTGCATCCGGGATATTTATGGATAACGGCCGCAGCCGGCAGATGCAGATTCAACATGTATTCATCAATGGTGCCCGTAAAAAAGCCGCCGCTGATATTGCTCGCTTCATTCCAAATTTGAAAATATCTCACATTGTAGGGCGGTTTCGATAAGTTCGCCACCACCGTGTCCACATACGCTTGCCAGTCCGGGACACATTCCGGTTTAATGGCGCTCTTGTCGCCTCCGTCTTTGGTAGCCCATGAAACGGAATAACCTAAACAGGCCAGTTGGTTGACGCCGCCATTTTTAAGATTTAGAACTTTATTCTGCCAATCGGCTATGATCGCATGATTGAACTGGCCCCTAACCGGTTCAATTTCCTTCCACTCAGGACCATCCCAGTCCCATCCGACAGGCAAGATCGAAGTATCCGCGTCCCAGCCCTGGACCGTGCCGCTGAAGTTGCGGAAATCCGTCATGCCCGCGGCCCGTATCAGGAAAATCTGGGCTAATGCAATAGTCAACATTATCGACAACCGGCATTTACCCAGCAAACAACGACCAAACTTCGTCCGAACGATACTTTGTTTCATAACTCCCACCTGTCTTAAATGTTTAAAAACCGCTAATGATATGTTTGACAAATAATAAACTGCCCGGCTATTTAAAAACTACCAGCGCATCGTTTTGCTTCTGGTTCATGAAGCATAGCTTAAGCCAGTCCGCCGAGCGCACCGTGCGCGACATTCTGACCTCGTCGATACTGCCGGTAAAATAACGGTCCTGGCCCGAAGCTCCATCGATAAACCCAACGAACAAATGGTTAGCATTAGCCGACAAACCGGAACCGCCGGCCTGAGAAGCCGCTAATTGACCATCCACATATATATTTTGGGATTGCTGATCATAGGTAACCGCCACATAATGCCAGGCGTTAAGACTAAGATTCAGGTTGCCGGTAGTAAGAATATCGGTGGAACTATCCTGCATCACTTCCCACGATTGTATGTTTCCCCCCATTTCAAACTCCAGGGAATACGAATTAAGTTTATTGATGACAATTTCGTCGTTTAAATCAGGATTGCCGGAGGTTGAATCGGGGTATTGCGACGGGCTTATCCAGGCTTCGAGAGTTATATTTGTTTGTAAATTTACCGCCGCCGGATTTCCCAGATCAAAAAAATCATCATTGCCGTCAAAGACGCAACCGCGGCCGATAATGCCATCGACGAGATTCGCGCTTGTCATCGCGCCGCGGGAGGTCCCGTTAACGGCGTTTGAAGTGGCGTCCTTGAGCGCGGCGGTCGAGTCGCCGCGGGAATCGAGCGGCGGATTGTTCATGTGCCATACGCCCGCGAATCCGCCGGTGGTATCGAACACCGCCGCTCCATTTGATTGCGACAGGGTTGCTGAGCCTGTCGAAGCGCCCCAGTACATAAGGAGAAAGTGCGTGTTGTCGTTGCCGTAGACCGTATCGACCTTGACCCAGATCGCGGCCTGCGCGTTCGCCGAATCCCACTGCTCGATTTCATACGGAAGCGGAGAACCATCTGGTTTTATAAAGCGGATATCCGCGCCGCCGCCGACCGCCTGGCTGAAGTTGAAATTGCCGGCCGTCAAGCGGACAAGCATGGGGAAATCCGCGACCGGGCCAACGACATTCGCACCAGTCGCCGTGGTATTCAGGTAGAGTCGTTTGGAAAAACGCCATCCGCTGAGGAGCGTGACGTCCGTACGTTCGCCCGGACCGACGAAGATCCCGGCAGCCGCCGCGACCGCCGTATCGTTTGCCGTGACCACGCGCACCGTAAAGGTCCCTGCCGGTAAATCGGAAAAAGTAAATCGTCCCGAAGAATCGACTGCCGCAAGCCGTGCAAGCCCAACTACCTGCGCGTAAAGCCGCTGCCCTGCGCGGCCCGCGGTATCAAGAGCCCCTGCGATTGTCCCATAGGCGCGCAGCGTACCGACACCGAGGTTGATTGAGGCGCCTACGTCAATCGAAAATGCAAAGAGCGCCGCGCCGCCCCGCTCCGAGTTCGCCGAAGGGTCGTTGACTTCGAGGCAATAGCTTCCCGGATCGATACCGGCGATCTTAAACCGCCCATTGCTGTCGGTCAACGCATCCGCGCCGACCAGCGCCGCTTTTTTTGCCAGGGCGGGTAGCGGCGAGACCCAGTCGCCGCGGCGCAGGCGCACCCTGGCCCCGGCCGCCGGTGAACCGTCGGGCAAAAGCGCAACAGCGGTAACGCCCGTAGTGGTTTCGGTGCCGGATCCGCCATTGGCGGTTGGCCCCGGAGAAGCGCAATACACAAATACCAGCGTCGATAAACTTGTAAAAAATGATCTGATTATATTTTTCATTCTTTGTTTCCCCCCTTTTCAAAACGGGTCAGGGGAAATATCTGAAAATTGATCTGGAAAACGCCATCGGGAGTTTCATCGAGCCGCGCCATTTCAAGCAGTTCCGTCCGGACCTCCTGCAGGCGTTCTTTCATGGCTTTAAAACAACGCCAAGACACGCTTACGGTCACGGTCGATGTTTCCCGTTGCTTTTTTGGAATTCTGTCAATTGATTCATCCGCAAGCCTGATTGCCTCTTTCTGGTAATTTTCAATGGCAATGGCGTTCCATGATTCTCCGGTTGTTACAAATAAATCGGTGAGCTCATATAGGCCGTCTTCACGTTTTTTTATCAGGGAAAGCTTCTCTAAAAGCTCAATTGCTTTTCGCGCCTCGATAATGCTTATCGGCGGATTGAGCTTTGCGGCCAATTCCCGGTAATCGCCGGAAAACCGGTAATAGTTGAGCAGTTCCCGAACGGCAATGTAGAACCATTTGTTGAAATATTCGTATTTTGATGCGTCAAGGGTATGGGTGCGGGGCCCGCGGAGCTCGATCAGGTTTTCAAAAAAGCGTTTGCTTTTGTCCTGTTGTTTTGCCCTGTTGAACCGTACCAGCGCCCTAAAATATTCGCCTTCCTTTATAGTAAGCTTAAGGAACCGGCAGAGCGGTTCAATTGACTTTTCGGAAATATGCAACTGCTTTTGAAGGACCTTAACGTAAAAACTTGCGTCAAGACCGGTCTTTGCCGAAATGTAGCGATAAGAGAAAAACGGAAACTGCTGCTTGTTGCTCTCATAATGGTCACGGAGATAATCGCGGTATTCCAGATATTCAAAAAGCGGCTTCATTATATATGTTCGCGCCTCGGGGTATAGAGCGCCGGATTCCCTTTAAAGTACAAAATAAGTAATTTTTGGAGAAAACCAATATCATTGCTTTTGTTTTATCAATAATCGTGGATTTATTTTATCCACACATTATTTTAATTAAATTTTATTTAATATGTTATAATAGTTTGATATTTATTATGTTACAACTATTATTGTTTATAATATTTCAATATTTTAGAGCAATTATTAGCCTAAAATACCATTAATTTTTCCACAGCAAGGGGGAAGCGCGGCAGGCCCTTGATTTGGTTTTCCAACCTTCCGTAATTTTTTTTTCATACTCTAACATCGCGGGAGAAATGGGCGTCTAATCGCGTAGCGCAGCGGTTATGTTCCCGGTGTATTTACCCGCGAAATTGTAGAGACGTCCATTATTGACAAGCGCGACATGCGCATTTATTAAAATACAACGGGCAGGCATGCGCGCAAGCGGGTGCGAGCCGGTTTTTAGCGCGGAGCGAGGGGCGGCGGCCGTCGATATTTGCTTATTGTCAAGTATGGCGGCAATGCTGTCCGCAACCAAAGCGTGGTCGCCGGTCCCGGTCACTTCTCTGCCGATAAAACCGACCGAAAACGTGGCGCGGAGATTGTTGACTTCCGTCAGGTAAATAGTTTGATCGGGAGTGCGGCCCATGGAAAGCACGGCCATGCCGTCGGTGGCGGTCGCGTCCATAAAACCGAACATATCGGGGTGGACGCTTTTTTCGTGCTGTCCCATGAAAAAGACCCGTTTTACGCCTCGATCACCCACATACCACCAGCGCCAGTTTCCTTTTACGTCACTCTGATTATGCACCGGCCGGTCGGTGCGATAGCCGAGCGAATCGGTGCCATAGTAATTGGTCGTGGCGTAATGGTCCGCCGGGGGACCGCCGTAAAAGAACCGGTAGGGTCGCGCGGGGCTGATCGCGAGCATCGTCATGGTCGCATATGTTTCGGTAAAAACCCAGCGCCATTTGGTTTGGGATTGGTTTACGGTTGTTTCGATAATGCTGTCGTTGACAAGTGCGCTTGCGCAGTTGTCCCACCCCGGCGATCCGGCCATCTGGGTGGAAGTACCCCCGAACATATCCGGCACGCCGCGATATCCGGCGGCCCCGGAGAGCGGATAGCTGGCGAGCGGGTCTTTTTTAAAGTGGACCCAGTCCTTGCCTTCGGAATCAAGTATGCGCGAAAAAGCGCCGCCGTTTTTATCGTAGAAATACCGGGCGCGTTGGGTCGTGATTTTAAACTGGGCGCGGTCTTCGTAGACGGTGTCGGTTATTGACAAAGGAAAGGCAG
>JAQUMP010000171.1 GCA_028718065.1 Chitinivibrionales bacterium
GTTTCGGATGTTGTTTTGCAACTGAAAGATTTAACATCATAGACCGCCGGCAAATCGGGGGCAACAGCCGTAGGCGCAACATACTCATACGCGCCGATATCATAGCCCGCTCCCTGCGGCCGCGAAATTCCTTCATAATCGGTAGCCGATGCGAAGTTTGATGTGCCGGCATCTTTCGCAGGGGAGATGCTCTGGAGGTGGTAGTCGCCGCTGCCGTCGCTTTTGTAATTCACAAATCTTGGATCTGCGTTGACCATGCCGACAACCGGTTCATTGGTATACAGGGCAGGTGTGTTCCAGTTGGTATTGCCATAGATGAGATTGTTGTAGTAGACATTGTGAGTTCCATGCCCCAACCAGTCGCTCTCTTCACCGATTCCATAGGTGTTATTATACGCGATGTTGTTATTGACGTTGAAGTAATCGCCGGGAGGAGCGCCATTATATTTGTCCCCCGTGCCAACAATGATACCGTAGAGATTATTGAATATGGTGTTGTTGACGATGTTGAGATTGGAAGCGTTGTGCCATGTGACTATGCCGACGTATCCACTTCCGTAGACAATGTTGTTTGCTACGGTGCCATTCACCGTTTGTATGTAAATAGACGCATATTTGTTGCAGCCGCTCGGACCTATGTTGTAAATCCAATTACCGATTACGTCGTCGTTTGTGTTGCCATATTGCATGACGGAACCGTCCCAAAGACCGGTGCTGATTCCCGACCCTCCTGATGCATCGCATGGGGTACTCGTTCCCACATCATGTACCTTGTTGCCTTGCAGGGATTGGTGCCCATTTGCTCCGCACATAGAGAGGCCATTGCGCACATTCGGACCGGAAATATCAAACCCAATTATGTCGGTGTAGCTGCCATTGTTTTTCCATACGTTATACACACTGCCTGGCCCAGGGAGGATTTTTGCTCCCCATTTTGTATCTGATATATACTGGATACGTGTGTTAGCGGTACCGCTCACGGTCGTGGTAAAATCAGCACTGGTCATAGTATATGTCCCCGGCGCCACATGGATCGTCCAGCCGGGCTGGGCCAGCTCGGCCGCGTGCTGGAGGGTTTTCCAGGGGGCGGACGGTGAGCCGGCGCCATTGTCTGAACCGGTTGTTGACACATAATAATCATTGGCCGCGTTCACCGCGCCCGGCAATACGATTAAAAGACAAAGCAACACACCCGATAAAACTGAAAACGCGCGAAAATGAAACATACCGGCCTCCTATCTGTAAATCAGTTTTTAAAACGCCCCGTATATAACTGAGTGTGTATCTTATCCCGGCTGTCGATAATTTTTAAAATACAGCTATACTGTGGAAAATTGTTCAGACGACCGAGTATGGCATCGGAGATATCGGCCTTCATCGACAAGACGCAGCGCCCCGCAAGGTCGTATACGCGAACGGATCGTATCACCGTTCCTTCGCTAAGCCCGAACAACTGGGAGAGGCGGCTTTGGAGAACGGTAATGTTACGCGACGGCATGGTCTGAATAATTCCCGTACTTGCCTGGTATTCAAACGCTCCGATATCAAAACCTGTACCTTGTGGCCGCGTTATGCCGTCAAAATCCGAAGAGGGGGCGTTTGTTGCCAAAGCTTTATCAATGGCCGGCGAAGTATTCTTGAGGTGAAAGTTGCTGCCCGCAGTCAGGAATTGCGGATCGCCGGTTATAGATCCAGTGCCCAAGACATGCCCGGACCAACTGATGGCACTGCCGCCTTGTGCGCTATAGAATAAGTTATGATCTTCGGTAACATGCGGGCCGTCTCTGGATCCCAAGGCCATTCCCTTGCCATTATGCGTAGCATAGAAGATATTATTCCAGACATGAGCGCTTACGACGGCCGTGACCCCATGTTCGGTGGAGAAACTGGCTTCCAATTGACCGTCATTTATATTTTCCCCGTTATTACAAAACGTATTATTATGCACCTGCCAGTCATTGGCGCCGTCACCAATGAGCACACCCCAATATACCGCGTTCATGAAAAGGTTATTGTAAATATATACATGAGGGAGAATGGCACTGTCGCCGGAATATCCATGTATCGTGGCTCCGGCAGCGCCATCGAAAACATTGTTTCTGATAGTGATATATCCTCCGGTTCCACGGCTGATATAGAAGTCGTGATCCTGAGCGTTATCGCCGTTGTTGAGAAAATGGCAGTTTTGAATAGTAATGTGATTGGAGCCTTGTTCGATAATGATGACGCCGTCGCCCCACTGGTCACCCATGTTTTGAAACGTAAGACCGTCAATGACTACGTAGGCTGCGTTGGGCGAGTTCATAACAACAAAAGCGCCACCGCAGGTGGGCCAGGTGCAGCCTGGCGACTTGTTTCCGTCGAAGACAGGGGTCTCGCCGGGATAGGCGGATAAGGTAATAGGTGCCAAAGCGGTGCCAGGGGCCGACCAGTTGACAAAGAAGTTATCGGTTGTGACGGTTACACTATACGTGCCGCCCCGGGCATAGAGGCTATCACCGGCTTGCAGCACGGTGAGGGCCTTTTTGAGGGAGCGCCACGGGGAATTGATGGACCCATTGTTGCTATCGGAGCCGGCGGGCGCCATATAATAAATTGCCGCTGCTGCTACCGATGCATTTATTGCTATACAGGTTATACCGGTAATTAAAATTAACATTAATTTTTCTTGTTTCATTTGAACGCCTCTCTTGTTAACCAAGATTTTGAAACAAACAAACCGCCGGAATCGCACCCGTAAATAAACACCTTGTCTTCGTAGACCGTTCTTTCCATATATGCCGCGTTCGCGCATCCGCTTTAATTCTATCGGGTCATTGCCAACCGTTCCTTCTTGACAAAATCGCTCGCCCTGAATTCCTGGATATAGATATTCCGTGATAGTGCCTCCGGCAATTTAAGGCTGTAATTTCCGGTAGCCTGGTATTTGTTTGCAAAAGACCATACCGTTCTCCCCTGTAAATCATAATATTTTATGCTCACGAAGCATGCTTTGGGAAGGATGTAGTTAATTAGGTTTGCCGTTATCGTGCAGCGGAAGGATTTAATACCGGAGGCCGAAGGCAAAACCGTTGTCGGGCCGGGCATCTCATACGCGCCGATGTCGTAACCGCTGCCTTGGGGCCTGGCATGGCCAATGACATCTTTTGCCGGAGCGCCGGTCGCTATACCGGCATCAATCGCCGGAGAGCCGGACTTGAGCGCATAATTCAGAGAATTATAATTTGCGGCAGGCGCCCAGTTCTTGTCGGCCTGATAGTTTGTAAAGACCGTAGCATTGCTGCCGGTCTTCTCGTTGACGGAAACGGACGGGCTCGTGACGGAAATCTGGAAAGGCTGGTTGCCGTACGCAAGGTTGTTGGAGATAATGTTGTGGCTGCCGACGGAACTGCCGTAAACATTGATGCCGCCCCAGCCGCCGGTGTAACCATTGCCGATGCCGTTGTTGACGGTGATATTGTTGATAATGGTTTCGTAGTCTGTTGTTCCGCCGTTTGAACACATATCGGTATAACCGCTATGGGTGCCGACATTTTCGGCGATGATGCCGCCCTGGGAACAGTCGAATACCGTATTGTTGGCAATAGTCTGATGGCAGATTCCCGCGCCGTAGGCGTGGATGCCGATGCCGATAATACCGGAGATAATGTTGTTGGTGGCGACGGTGTTGGGCCTGGCCATATAAATGCCGTGGTATCCTATGCAATTACCGGCATTACCGCCGATTGCGCCGGCGTGGTGGATCACGTTGCCGTCAAAAATATCATAACCGGCGTTACCATCGCATAAAACGCCGGTGAAATTGCACGTTGCCACGGCAAAATCATGCAGGTAGTTGTTGCGGATTTCATTATGGCCGTTGTTGCCATAGGTAATAGCGGCAAAAATGCCGTCTGGACCGGTCATGTCAAAACCCACGATTCTAATATACGATGCGTCAATGAAAAACATGCCCACGCCGTTTGTGCCGAGCGAGAGCTTTGCGCCCCACGTCGTGTCGGAGACAAAGGTAATTGGGGCAAGGACGGTTCCGGAGGTTTTCATGCAGACCATGGCGGTGCCGTTGTAGTCGGAACCGGAACAGTATATCGTGCTGTTATAGGAGCCGGGAGCCACATGGATCGTCCAGCCGGGCTGGGCCAACTCGGCGGCGTGCTGGAGGGTTTTCCAGGGGGCGGACGGTGAGCCGGTGCCATTGTCCGAACCGGTTGTTGACACATAATAATCGGCTGCATGGATAAAAAACACAACCACCAGAACCAGAGAAAGCGCAAATATGGTTCTCATAAATACCCTCTTGTAAAGGTAAGCGATTAAAATCAACTCAATATTTTTTTTCTTAAAGTCCCTGAAAAAGATCACGGGGTCGGATCTATCGTTACATGATCAAAAACGGATGTGCATAAATGCGATACAGTATGGCTTGTAACCGCAAGACCGACCAGTACATCGCTTGTAAAATTCATGGCCTGCTGGTCTAAAAGCTCCCAGGTTGACCCGTCGGAAGAAACATATCCCGAAAAGAGCGTTCCTTTTCTTTCAAGGCGGATGTATTCCGGCAATACGATATTAAAACGGTGCGGTAAAACATTATAGCTGGCGGCGCCTTTTTGCGGACGGTAAAACATGCCCGCATAGTAAACCGATCCCGCCGTGTCCCAAGCGTCGATGTCAAACGCTATGTATGCCGCGTTCGCGGAGGTGTCCTGTCTGAAAAGTAAAGCTGCCTTGGAAAAGTTCTCGACAATCTCAAGACCGGTCACTCTGGCCGTGATCCTGAAATCCCCTGAAACCGGCTGATACACAAAATGAAACCCATCGGTCTGATAAAAAATGTCTTTTCCGCCGCCGGTGATGGTGAAAACGCCGTTTGCGTACATTGCTCCGCCGGCCGGCGTTTCGTTGCCGATCGAGGCGGACATCCACGGTGCCGGGAGCGGCGAAGACGCCACGCTGGTATCGCCCCCCACCGCCCAGACATTATTCACTATCGTTGGTATTGAGCCGGCATTGGAAACGATGCGCAGCGAAAAGACGCCCGGCGGCAAATCCGTCAGCCGGTATTGTCCATCAACGCCTACTATTACCAGCTTTTCAAGTCCCGAAACTTGCACGAAGAACTGCGTACCAGTGGGACTGATCGTATCGACCGCTCCGATAATTGTGGCATAGGACCGCAGTGTGTCCACGCCAAGGTCGGCCGTGGTCTTTGTACCAAGCGTGCAGGCCATGAGAACGGCCGCGGATTTCCCATCATTGACCTCTATCATATACGCGCCGGGGTCAACGTCGGATATCCGGAACTGCCCATTACTGTCCGTCAAGGCATCGGCGCCGCTCAAGGCCGCCGATTTTGCCAATGCGGGAAGCGGCGTGGCCCAATCGCTGCGGCGCAAGCGCACCAGCGCTCCCGCGGCAGGAGCGCCGTTGCTGCGCACGATTGCGGCGGTGATGCCGTTCGTTGTCTCCGATCCTGTTCCCGGCCCCGCAGCCACGGGTGCCAAACTGCACCGGACAAGCAGGCCTAAGGCGATAAGGGCAATAATGCACCGTAAAATATTCATGATTTATTCTCGCTATCATCAAAATCGCGTGTTATTGGAAAGAGTGCCAGGTTTACATGATACGTCCGCGTGGCTGCCTTTTCCTGATGCGCGATTTCCAATATTTCACGCCTGACCTTTGCCAGCTTTTCTTTTAGCTTCGCCATGCCTTCCCGGGAAACGCTCACGGTCACCGTGGAGATATCGCGTTCCTCCTTGGGAATACGGTCCAGGGCCGATTCGGCAAGCTCAATGGTCGCTTTCTGGAACGTCCGTACGGCAATCGAGTTCCATTCGTCTCCGGTGGTGATGAATCGTGATGTCAATTGATAAACGCCATTTTGGCCCTTTTTTATCAATCCAAGCCGCTGCAGGAGTTCAACGGCCTTTTGCGCCTCGGTGGGACGGATCGCCGGGAGTACCATTCTTGCGAGCGCTTTAAAATCCCCTGTAAACGGATAAAATCTGATCAGCTCGCGTATAGGGGTATAATACCACTTTTGATAGAATTCATACTTGTCCGCTTCTATCTTGCGGCTGTCAAGATCGGCGTAGGCCAGCAGTTTCTCGAAATAATGCTTGATTTCATTTGGCGCGCGAGCTTTCCCGAAAAGAACCAGCAGTTCGAAATACTCGGTTTCTTTTTTATTGAGCTTGAGCAGCGAAGCTATCGCGGGCAATGATTGTGATGACAGGTTCTTATGGCCCTGGAAAACCTTTACCAGATATCCCGGGTCAATGCCGATATGCTGGGCTATAAATCGGAAGGAAAAATGGAAATTTTCTTTCTTTTTCGCCTCGTAATAATCCGCGAGGAATTTATGATAATCGAAGTAGGTGAAGATTTCGGGCATTTTATCCGTCATGAAAACCGCTCAGGTTTTTCTCATTAAATAGCCTAAAAACCGAATGTTCTGATGATTGCTCTTTATACTCTCTAATATAGCCGATAAAGGGTCGTCCCGCTTGGAAAAATGCAAGAAAATTTCTTTTTCGTTGATCTTTTGGTCAACGAAATTCATTGAATGGCTTTATTTACCCTATGGTTAAATCAATTAATAAATCTAAAATATAAGACTAAAATTAAAAGCAAGATGGTATTGGATTGGTCAACACTTTGAGGGCTTCAGATCGCCAATGGTTATTGAGTGAGATCTTCGGAAAAATCAAACGGGCATTTTATGGTAAGGTCGCCGAGACTGTCGGTGACGGGCTTAAACTGCCAGGCCAGGATGGAATTCACCACCTCTTTTTCGAACAGGGCGTCGCCCAGGCTGGAACTTACCACGGATGCGGCGGCCACTTTTCCCGCGGCCGTTATTTTCATCTCCACCCACATTTTGCCGTTCAGTTTAACACCGCTGCGCAGTCTCTTGTTGTAAAGATATTTGAGCTGGCTCGAATTATCGTCGATCACCTTTTTAAGAAAACTCGGGCGGCGGAAGGGGTTTTCCGAAAGCGAGAGTTTGCGGCGGATCTCGTCGGCCTGCACGCTGGAAAGCTTGCCCTGCGCCTGCAGCTCGTTGTTAATGCGGTCGATTTCGGCCCGCTGCATCTGCGTTTTCTCGCCGGTCAAGTCCA
>JAQUMP010000172.1 GCA_028718065.1 Chitinivibrionales bacterium
GTGCAGGGGCGAAATTACGTACAGGTCGATCGTGTCCGAATGCGGGGCGCCGCCGGTGCGAATCGCGGAGAGAATGATCCGGTTCCAGCCGGTATCGTAGTAGGAGAAATAAAAAGTGAATGGTTCGCCGCCGAATTGCGCCGCGGCGATGGTGGTGTCGGGATTGGAAAAGCGGCGGTTATGAGGCGAAGAAACGGCGATTTGCCGCACCAGTTCCTTGACCGTTACGATAACCTGCAACGTTTCGGTGCCGAAGATCCGGACCGTGTCGCCGGAGCGGACGCTCTGGCGGACAATAACAATGCCCGCATTTGACGAATCGGAAAACGGATCATGCCCGCCCACGCAACAGGCCAGCAGCGGCGCGGCCGCAAGCAAAAACCGGCTTTTTTTTAAAAAGTAAAGGACCAACAAAGACCTCCGGCGCCGGCAGCGGCGACCATTATGCTTGCGATCATGAGCCACTCGTCGGTCGTGGCGCTGTTGCGGGCGGCGCGCCAATCGGCGCTGGTGTGGGCCGCAAGATTGTTCGGATCCGTGCCGTTAAGTTGGTTAAAATGCCGGTACGAATCGCCGAAGCGCGCGATAAAAACCGCGGCCGTTATGCCGCCCGCGAGGCCGGTCCCCAGCCCGGCATACCGGAATAAATTACGCCGGGGCGCGCGCGGATCCAGCAATGCCGTAAGCGCCGCCGCGTTGGTTGCGCCCGGAGCAGTGATCACCAGCGCGTAATCGAAGGCCGAGTCGGTAACGATCTGCTCCTTGCCTTCGATGGTAACGTTGCCGCGGCCGTTGTCGTGAAAGCGGCACGATTCGATCCGGATATATTTTGTCAAGGAGTTGACCCCGGCCACCGAATACGACGTAATACAATGCGCGAGGGTGGAACCGACGCCCTCCTGCAGGACCGAGATGCCGTTCCAGTCGTAGGGCGCGGCCTGGAGCGCGGCGGCCGGATTATAGCGTTTGTCGTTGACGGAAGTAAAGACCACCGGATGCTCCGCGCTCCCTTGCGCAAAGAGCGTTCCCTGGACCTTGAGCCCCGTAAAACCGGCGAAAAGAAAGACCGCGCCCTGCTCGATCGTGACTATTTTTCCCTGCGGCACAAAGATATCGGCCACCACCACATGCGGGCCGTTTCCGGCGGAAATAAGGCTGGGCAATTTGCCGGAGAGCGTATCGAAACGGGCCGGTTTTGCCGCGGCGGCCCGCGACGTGTCCGGGGGCGTGGCGCCGGATGTTGACAATACGTATAATAAAGTTGCCAGGGTGATTATAGGGATTTTTAAAAACAGCATAAAAAATCGCTTTTCTTGACCTCACCCCTAAAAACATCTACAAAGAACCGCCGGTACTCATACCGTTGATACGGCGGATTTCGGCGTCGGCGCGCCGGTAAAAACGGTTATCGGGCGACGATTGCAGCAGCACTTTAAGATCGTACCAGTTGTCCATAGCCTCTTTCTTAGTCGCCGCCGAGGGCGTTTGGTCGAAAAGAAGCGAGGTATAAACCGCTTTGCCGTACATGCGCGCCTGATTGAGCGCTGCGGCGTCGCAGAATTCCCCCGGCGTTTTGGCGCCCAATTCAAAAAATTGACGGGCATTGAGGCTGTCTTTGGCGCGGCAATAGTGCAGCGATTTGGCTAAGTAAAATTCCGCGTCCGGCACGCTCAGGGCCGTGAGGAATGCTTTTAGCGCCGGGGCATTTTCCAGATTCTGGAGGATTCGCAATTGCATGATCCTGATTTTTTTGGTCTGGTAAAGCTCGCTCGGAAAGCCCGCGATGATTTCGGAGGCCAACTGGTAGTCGTTATTGTGCATGGCGTTTTCCAGCCGGGCGGTCAATTGAGCGGGGTCGATGGGCTTTGGCGCCGGCGTCGGCGCGCTGTTTTCGGCAAGGATTTTTGACGGCGCCGGGGCAGCCGCGCGCATAGGAAGAGTCTCTTTTTTAATAAAGCTGCGCCGGACCGCGGACAAGGCGGGTTTGCTTGACACCATCGTAATTTGCGGTTGCACCGGTTCGGGCGCCGGCGCCGGAACATACGCGGGCGCGGCCTCCGGCGGCGCGGAGGGCGAGGAAGAAAGGGGCGGCGCCGCCGCTCCCGCGCGGGAAAATCGCTTAAGTAAAGGCGCTCCGAACCAGGCGGCCGAGGTAAGAAGGCACGCTACCAGGGTCCAGGCGATGAGCGCCGCAAGGGGGAAACAGCGCCGCGTGCCGACAAATATTTTGTTGGCGTGCGTCTGGCGCACGAAATCGAGCAGGGTTTCCTGCGGCGTGCGGTGCGTAAGCCCGGCGTGGATGGCCTCCAGGTTCTTGACAAGCAGGAGCGAGTTCTGGATGCGCTTTTCCTGTTCGAACTGCAGGCATTTATGCACCACCGCCCTGAGTTTGGGCGGAACCTTTACGGTAAACTCATCGAGCGGGCGATAATTGTTGGCGAGTTTTTGGGAGACTAATTTTCCGATGTTTTTTTCCGGAAAAGTCTGAAAGCCGGTTAAAAGTTCGTAAATAACGGCGCCGAAGGAGTAAATATCGGCGCGAGCGTCGATGGCGCCGCCCTGCAATTGCTCGGGCGACAGATATTGCAGCGTGCCCACGACCATGCCGTCCATGGTAAGGTTGGAGGCTTCCATGGGCTTGGCGACCCCAAAATCCATGAGCTTGACATTGCCGGTTTCGTTGAGCATGATATTGGCCGGTTTAAGATCGCGATGGATAATGCCGTGGTACTCTTTGCCGAAGATCATGTACTTTTGATTGTGCGCATGATGCAGCGCCCGGCTCACGAAAATGGCGATGGCGGTGCAGACTTCGGCCGGCAGGGCGCCGTGGTTGGCAATAAGATTTTCGAGGGTAAAACCGTCGATGCGCTCCATTTCGATATAGGGCAGATCGTTCCATTTTCCCACGCCGTAAATTTCGACGATGTTGGGATGATGCAGCTTGGCCGAAATTTTGATTTCGGTTTCAAAACGCTCGCGCGATTGCTTGACATGCGCGGGGTCCAGCAACTTTACCGCGCGCTTGACCTCCAGATGCGCGTTCCAGATTTCGTAGACGATGGCCGAACCGCCCTTGCTGAGAATGCGGGTAACAACGCCCGAACCAAGCGCCACGGGCTTGGTGCCGTCGGGAGGTTTTAAAACGCTCTTAGGCGCTAATTTTAGAGGTTCCGAAATCTTGGACAATTCCGGCGAAGGCAGCGGCCCGGAGGAGGACAAGACAATGGCTTGTTGCGTTTTCATAGGGGAAAAATCCGGTTTTCGCGCTTAAATGCCGGGCATGCCCGGCCGTCAAGATTTTCGCCGCCATTGCGCTGCAAGAATGAACTATGAGAACCCCGGTGCGCTTTCTATGCATCTATTATTATTGTATGTTCGCGGCAAGATAGATTCAAGGGGGAATGCAGGACTTTAGGGACGGGGTTCTTTGATTTTAGTAGACGATCGCCTGAGATTGCTCACTATCATTTCGGCCGGAAACTTTAGCCAGATATATCCCATGTGTCAAGAGTAAGTTTTTAAGACCGATATTTATTTGTAAATTACCCCGGCCGACATTTTGAGAACAAAGCCGGCGGCCGCGGGTATCGTAGATCCCGATGCGTTGTACTTCCCCCCGCGGATTTTGGACCGTAAGAATCGATCCAAGTACCTGAATGCTTAATCCGGGCTGCTTGGAATTACCGAGGGCAGCGTCAATCGTGTTTATTTTTACCGGGCCGGGCGCCCCAAACCCGTACAGCCAGTAAGGATAGTCGGCCGGGAACTGACGCGTTGCGGTCGGAAAGACGTGTTGGCCTTCATCGTTGATCGCGGAGGCCCACGCCTGGTTCGACTGACTCGTTGCATCCACGCTGATGTCATGGAGCTTTGGCAGGTACAGGGTTTGCCCGGTGGCGGGCTTGCTGCCGGCGACCCACGTGATCGCGCTATAAATATTCGTGCCGTTGCCGGTTATTTTCGTGATATAACCCCAGCTCGAAGTTCTTCCCGTTCCATTGTAAACGAGGGCGCCTACCCATGCGCCGGCAAGCCAGCCATATTCCTGCTTGGCATAATCGGTTGATGCGACAACCGACAACGTGTCCCCATTCCAGGTGCCATTAGTGCCGATGACCAGCGCCGCGCCTGACCATTCGCCGATCGGCGGCAAATTACCGTGGAGTGTGCTGCCGAGAATATCGATGGATTGCGTTCCCCAGGAAATAATCGTAAAGGGCGCAAAACCGCTCCCGCCGTTCATGGTGGCGCCGATGAGCCGGAGTTGACGCGGTGCGAAACCATAGGTACTCGTAGTAACCGTTGATTTGCGAACCAGAAGATAATCTAAAGATGTTCCCTCGAATATCCCGCCGGGCACCGCGGAGCTGTCAACGATGGCCATGCTCATGTCCTTGTCGAAATCAATTCCATAGGAACCGATGGTAGTCCCCACGACGGCAACGAAGCGCGACATCGAAGGAACCAGGTCCGGGATACTGCAATTCTCCCAACCGGCATCGAGCGTATAGGAGTATACCATTGCGCCGACATCTCTTGTCGTGCCGGTGTTTGCAAGGAATTGAATGTCCCGTACCGTCGCACGCAGATTCATGCGCTCGTCGGATCGGTCGATCGCGTAAATACGCGCAAGCCCCAGCGAATTGGGATCGCCGCCTTCGTAGTAATTGTCCTGATGCGAAAAACGAAGGTTGCGGTCGAGCGTGATCGTTGCGCCGCTGATGGAGGCTATGCGCGCATACTCGTGGTTGCGGACATTGGGCGGCCAACCGGAACCTTGCTGATCGAATGAGCCGATCATCACGTAACGCCCGATTGTCAATTTGGAGGCGTCGGCGGCGCTCTTGAGGGTTACGGTTTTTGTCCCGGCCGAGTTGGTGTTGATCTTATAGCCGGGAATATTGGTATGGTCGAACCCGCAGAGGTGATACGTTGTTGCCGTGTTGCAGGTGAAATATCCCCGCCCGAGTATGAGAATGGCATAGGAGTCGTCGGATGAGCCGTCGTTACCGATATTCTGGAGTTGGGCGCGAACGCCGGCGGAATCGGTTTTAAGCGTAAGGTACTGAATGCCGTAATCCCAGCGGTTTTCGGTGTACTGGTAAAGCTTCCCGGCATGGAATACGACCGTGGCCCGGAGCTTTTCGTCTCCGGCCGCGGTTTGATCGGCAATGATCGCCGCGCGGAGATTCATCAGGACCGTGTTGTAATTGCTGCCTGCAGGCGAGCCATACAAGCCGGGATCAACAAGGTATGTTTTTACCTGAATGCTTGACGTTATGGTAAGCGTCACGGGGAAGGTTGCGACTTTGCCGGTTACTTTCCGGTTTGTCACCGTGGCGGTAAAATTATACGTTCCGGCCGCAATGGGCGCTCTTATCGTGAGCATGCCGTCGTCGGCATCAACACTTAACGCCGTGGGCTGACCGGTTAAGGAATAGGTGTATGCGTATCCATACTCATCTCCGCCGAATGCTTCCAGATACCCGATTCTGCCCGTTTCCGATGGAGCGGCGACGAATGCCGACTCCGAAAGCCATTGGGCCGAACCGGTCATGGTTGCCCCAAAACAAGCAAAGCTCATGGTCGATAGCCAGGCAAATAAGGCGATATTTTTCATCCGATCCTTCCGTTCCATTTTACGTAATGTCAATCCGCCACCAGTTCTATGCAGATAATATAAGAAAAAAATATCATAACTAATAAAAACCAGCGTGGTATTGCAAAAAAAAGATTAAATTCTAATTTAAAAAAGAACAAACTGTTGCAATATGATAAAAGTATTATAACGAATAAAAACGATTGCGTATTTGACGGCAGCAACGCTGCTAAATAGTTTAAAAAAGCCCCCGCTCTTTACAGAACGGAGGCTTAATAATTTAATCCGGAGGCCGACCTGCTCTAACTTTCGCTTTACCCTTAAGGAAGGCGATTTCGACTTTCCGTATTAACAATGAGCCGCGCCCCTTGGCCGGATATTTGTTCGATCAAAACACCTGAGTGGACATTTTTAAAATTTACGATTCTACGTCCTCGAATGTCGTACATTGCAATCGCAGCATTTTTGCCGCTTTTTATTAAGTTTGCACTGGGCCGATTAATTGCGGCAGTACTTGCAATAGCAAAAACACCCGATACGTCTTTTGTCGCTTTTACAAGGTCGTAGGGTGCTTCCAGTTGGACCTTGCATTGGTTCGATGCGCTTTGGATTGTATTGCCCGCGGCGCCGATAAACGATTTCGGTATTTTCCATTTATACGTGCCGACATTCCCTTTGTAATAAGCAGCATTGCCATCTTGAATCAGAACGCTCTCAATGAGTGATGTCCATTCTACGCCATTAGAAGTAGTGAGTTGGATATCCAGCCCTGTGGTCGTGGTGTTTGCCAGCCTCGTCCAACTAATCACGAGCGTATCTCCTACTTTATACGTTGCTCCCTGCAGGGGAGCGGTAATGGTGACCGGCCGGTAAACGAGCACCGTGGCCGTGGCGGTTTTTGTCACCCCCTTATACGTCGCGGCTCCCGTGACGGTATACGGTCCGCCGGCCACGGATCCTGCCGAGAATATTCCTTTCGTGGAGTCGATCGATTGACTGCCGGATACGGTCCATTTGAATGTGGGCAGTTGTCCAAGATTTGTGCCGGTGCCGGAAGTGGCAACAGCGCCAAAAGATACCGTCGACCATGTGGTGGTCGTGCATATCGCCGGCGTGACGGTTACATTTGCCAAGGACAAGGAAGAATCGATTACCTGAAAACCGACGGAATAAACAGCGCTATCGGGTTGAGCGTTCGCGCATGATACTTTCACCGTCGCCGCATAAGTCCCAATAGCGAGCGAGCCGAGCGTGACGGTATTAGTGAGCGTCTGAGCGTTCCCCGCACCGCTTTTACTGACGGCAAGCCATCCTGAGCCGGATGTATAATTGATACTGGTGGTTACGGTATTAAGGGTCCCGTTTCCGCTATTGGTGATCTGGACCGTTTGCGCCGCCGGAGATGAGCTGCCTTTAGTGGCTGCAAAACTAAGCTGGGAAGGATTAAATGCCATCGCCGTATTCTGCGATGCCGATCCAACCCAGAAATCGCCTGCATCACCTACTCCGACA
>JAQUMP010000173.1 GCA_028718065.1 Chitinivibrionales bacterium
CGCGACGAAGGCTTTGGCGCGGAAGTAAAGCGCAGGATCATGCTCGGCACCTATGTTTTAAGCTCCGGCTACTACGACGCTTATTATTTAAAGGCCGCCCGGGTGCGTACGCTGATCGCGCGCGATTTTGCCCAGGCTTTTGACTCGTGCGATGCGCTGATTTCTCCGGTCGCCCCCACGCCGCCTTTTGCAATAGGCGCGCATTCGGACGACCCGTTACAAATGTATCTGACCGATATCTACACGGTTGCCGCGAACCTTGCCGGCATTCCGGGCATTTCAGTTCCGTGCGGAGAATGCGAGGGCTTGCCGATCGGGGTACAGTTTATGGCTCCGCCGTGGCGCGAAGACACCTGTATCCGGCTTGCGCATTTTGTAACAACGGCGTGCGCCGCTTGATTTTTTCAATGGACGCAACCCGGTTTTGTTTGTTACGTTCTTTTTTTTTACCGATAGTTTTTACGCTGGCGCCGCTGATTGCGGGGTGCGCCTCATCGGTACGGTACACGCGTCCGGAGCCGCGCCAGGGAAGCGAGCAGGGCCACTATTTTATCGTGCATGGGCGGGCCGACGATCAGGATTATTCCGTTTCGACCGCGCGGCTTGAGCAGATCGTAAATAGTTATATAGGCACGCGCTATCATTACGGCGGCATGAGTCGCCGGGGCATCGATTGTTCGGGGTTTGTATGCCGGGTTTTTTCCGAATTAAACCATGCCTCTCTGCCGCATTCGTCGGAAAAACTCTTTAAATTGGGGAAATCCATCGCGCTTGCGGAGGCGCGGCCGGGCGATCTGGTTTTTTTTCGCGGCCGTTTTTTCGGCGGCATCAGCCACGTGGGCATCTGCCTGGGCAACAACCGTTTCGCGCACGCCACCATCGGCGCGGGGGTAATCATCAGCAATCTTGACGAAGAAGAATACGCCAAACATTTTGCCGGGGTACGGAGGGTTTTTTAATATGAGTATCGCTTATGCCGGCGAACGCGGCGCGTTCGCGGAATTGGCTGCGCGGGAATATTTTAAAGGCAAGCAACGCCTTGCGGCCACGGCCGATTTTGCCGATGTCTTTAAGGCCGTCATTAAAAAATCGGCAACCTACGGTATTGTTCCCATCGAAAACACGCTGGCCGGATCGATTCACCAGAATTATGACTTGCTCCTGGAGCATCCCTGTTTTATCGTGGGCGAAATCTGCCTTAAGGTGGCGCATTTCCTGCTCGCCAACAAAGGCGTGCGGCGGGCCGATATCAAACGGATTTATTCCCACCCGCAGGTATTTCCGCAATGCCGCAATTTTTTTAAACGCTATCCAAAGCTTGAAGTGGTCAGCATTCCCAACACCGCGCTCGCGGTCAAGTTTGTCAAGGACCATAAGTTTACCGATGCTGCGGCGATCGCCTCCATGCAGGCGGGGATCGATTTTAACATGCAATTTCTGGCCCGCAATATAGAAGACAACAAGCACAACATGACGCGTTTTCTGGTCATTTCCCGGACCAGTCGCCCGCTCAAGGCCGGTCGCGGTGCGCCGGAAAAAACATCGATCGTTTTTGCCACCAAAGATTTGCCGGGGGCGCTGTTTCGCTGCCTGGCGGTTTTTGCGCTGCGCGATATCAATTTGTTTAAAATCGAATCGCGCCCGGTGCACGGCAAGGGGTTTAAGTATCTGTTTTATCTTGACTTTGAGGGAAATGCCGAAAAGCAACCGCAGCGCAACGCCATTGCCCATCTCCGGGAACTCACCACGTTTTACCGCTGTCTGGGTTCCTATCCGGTGGGCCGTATCGCCGACCCGCATTATGCGGTGCGATAGCTTTTCGCGTAATAAACTGAATTATTCTTTACCCTCAAATCCTCGCGCATGCAAGGCGATTGGGCGAATCAGCAGATCGGCGCCGGCCGGCCGGGGAACGCTGGTTTCAAACAGCAGGGTCGTGTTTACGTTCCCGCGCGGAAAAAAGTCGGCCGTGAGCAGCGCCCAGCGCGGCTTAAGCAGGGTCGTGAGCGTATCAAAAAGATGCGCTGAGACCGTTTCGTGAAAGGCGCCCACCATCCGGAATGCATTGCAATACAACTTCCAGGATTTTAATTCCAGACAGAGTTTTGCCGGGAGATAATAAAAATCGATCCGGGCAAAATCGGGATAGCCGGTTTTGGGGCAGACGCAGGTAAATTCCGGAAACGTTATGCGGATTATTCCCGTTGGGGCCTCGCCGGTGTTATAGGGGCAATCAAACGATTCCAGCTCGGGCAATAATCCCTTATGTAAAGCATCGGGCAAGAGGGTGACATTTTCAGGCAGCATACGTTTTGGCCCTGTACTGTTTTAGGCAAAGCGCGGACATTGGCCCGCGGCCGCGCACGACGGCCCGGCGCAACTCGATCCGCACGCGGGCATGGCCGGGGCGTTTTGCGAAAGGCCGAGCGCGCCGAAAACGGACATGAGCTTTTCGGTTTTATTAGATTTACAGAACGGACAGGCTATGCTTCTTTCCGCGTCGCCGCGGCTGACGAGTTCCTCGAATTGCTTGTCGCATTGCTTGCATTTGTATTCAAAAATGGGCATATCCTAAAACCCTCCATTAATTATAGAATGATGGAAATATATATTTCTTATTCACGTTAAGGGCCCCCTATTTATTGTTGGGGCTGATTTTTGCGGGCAAAACCGCAGGGTATAAAGTCTCACCCCGCCAGGGCCGCCTGTAGTACCCTCTGTAAATCATCGAAATTGTAGGGTTTGGCAATCGTAGCGCAAAAGCCGTATTTTTTAAATTGGGCCATGATCGGATCGTGCGCATAGCCGCTGGAAACGATTGCCTTGACATTTGGATTAATGCGCAGCAAATGCCCCATTGCCTCTTTTCCTCCCATGGCCCCCGGTACGGTCAAATCCAGGATCACCAGATCAAAGGGCTCCTTGGCGGCAAGCGCCTGTTCGTATATTTTAAGCATTTGCGCGCCTTCATCGGCCAGCGTCACGAAATGTCCCATGGACTTAAACAATTCGCCGAGCGTCCCGCGGATGGTTTCGTCGTCGTCCATTACCAGAATCTTCGCACCCGACTTGCAGGTTGTTACAGCGGCCTGCGGGGCGGGCGATTCGCCATGGGGAAGCGCGGGAAGATAGATGCAAAAAGTCGTTCCCTTGCCGGGCGCCGAATCCACCGAAATAAAACCGTTATGTTTTTTTATGATGGAGTACGTTGTCGCCAGGCCCAGACCCGTGCCTTTTTGCTTGGTGGTAAAATAGGGGTCGAATATTTTCTGAATATATTCGGCCGGAATGCCGATGCCCGTGTCCGAAACCACTATTTTGCAATAGGCGCCTTGGGCAAGCGGGACGGCGGGTGATTGCGCGAGCGTGCAATTTTCGGCCGTGAGTGCAATGGTGCCGCCTTCGGGCATGGCCTGGTCGGCGTTAATAACCAGATTATGGAACACCTGCGTTATTTGCCCTTCGTCAATTTCCGCCGGCCATAGGTCCTTGGCGAAGGAAAATGTGCAGCGCACGTTCGATCCGTGCAAGGCGAATTCGCAGGCGTCGCGGATAAGGTCCGCCAGGCTCGAAACCGTTTTTACCGGCGTGCCGCCACGCGAAAAGGTGAGCAACTGCTGGGTGAGGCCGCGGGCGCGAAAGGTGGCTTTTTCAACGGAAGCCAGCATTTCGTAGAGCGGATTTTCTTGGGCGGTATTGATCTTGGCAAGAGAAACATTTACCAGGATCGCCGTTAGAATGTTGTTAAAATCGTGCGCGATTCCGCCGGCCAGAACGCCGATGGAATCCATTCGCTGGGTCTGCTGGATCAGGGCTTCGGCCTTGCGTTTTTCGGTGATGTCGCGCACGTATTCTATGACCCCGATCAGTTCGCGTGAGGCAATATCGATGAGGGGAAACGTATAGAGCTCCAGCCATCCCGTAATGGCCCCGCGGTCGTCATGCAAGGGACTTGTCTCATAAGCGGCCAGACCGGTTGCCAGGGTCTTTCTGCTGGGACAAACGGCACACGGGAGGTCGGATCCATGATAGGCGCTATGGCATTTTTTCCCTATAAGCGGCAGGGCGTGCCGGTATAATTTTTCCATGATGGGATTAACGTTTTTGATAATCAGGTCTTTGTCGAGGATGCTGATGCCGTCCTGGATGCTGCTGAACATCGACGCCAGAAAATGCTGCTGCTGACGAAGTTCCTCCTCGGCTTTTTTACGCTGGGTTATATCGCGGATGATTCGCAAAAAATAACGGGGGTTGCCTTTTTCGTCGCAGATGATCGAAAGGTTCAATTCTCCCGGGAAACACGACCCATCCTTGCGCACCATGGCATATTCCAGATTTTGAAGAATGCCGGTTGCAAAGACGATCTGCGCATTTTCCCGCGCATGCGGCCGGTCATCCGGGGCGATAAAATCATAAAAGTTTTGGCCGATTATTTCTTTTTCGTCCTTGACGCCGTTCATGAGCGCGGCCCGATGATTGGCCATAATCAGGCGGCCATCCAAGTCGGAAATTAAGATTGCCTCCGGCGACGTTTCAACAATCGCCCGGTAGAGTGCATCGCTTTCGGAGAATTGGTCTTGCGCCGTTTTTTCTTTTTTCCCGCTTGGGCGGTTATTGATATATGCTTGTACCAGCAGGACCAAGCCGAACGCCAAAACCAAGGCAAGCCGCATGAACTGGTCGCCGGCCGCCGGACGAACCAGCTCGTTAAAAAAAGAACCCTGATGCAGGACAACGCTTTGGTAACCGGCGTGGATACACCAGACGCACGCAGCAGCAAGGGCGATTAATACCGGGAGCTGCAGGGTCTTATAATTTTTCATAAAAAAAGTACGGTTATCAATTAAAGGATATATTTAAGAGTGATAATTGCTCGATTCGGTTTGGCCGATTATTATATATTTGACAAGATTCTTTATTAGGCCATGTAACGCATTTAAGTATATCATATTATGGTTTCGCTGAAAACAGTAAAAAAAAAATCGCCCGCATACCGGGCGGGGCTGCGGGCCGGCGACCGCATCGTGAGCGTTAACGGTCATGATGTCAACGACGATCTCGATTGCCTTTTTTGGGCGGCCCAGGAACATTCTCAGGTCATCGTTAAGCGGGGTTTGCGGCAGGTGCGCCTGTCCCTGGCAAGAATAAACCAAACTCCGATGGGGATGACCTTTGCAGAAGAAAAAATCCGCCGCTGCCGCAACCGCTGTATTTTCTGCTTTATCGACCAGATGCCGCCGGGAATGCGGAAATCGCTCTATATAAAAGACGAAGATATCCGCCATTCATTTCTTAACGGCAGCTATGTTACCTTGACCTCGCTAACGGATGCCGACCGCAAAAAAATCGAGCGATTGCAGCTTTCGCCGCTTTACGTTTCGGTGCATGCCACCGATCGCGGCGTCCGGAATACTTTGCTGGAGAACAAATGCGCCCCGCCGATCATGACACAGCTTAAAGCCCTGGCCAAAAGCGGCATCCGCTTTCATACCCAAATCGTGGTTTGCCCTGGATTCAACGACGGCCCGGTTCTGCGGCGCAGCATAAACGATTTGTTGACGCTCGGCAAAACGCTGCTCTCCGTTGCCGTGGTCCCGGTAGGCCTGACAAAATATCACGATCGCGGGCTGCGTCTCTTTACTAAAAGCGAGGCGCTTTCGGTCTGCGAATCGGTCGTGACCCTCGGCGATGCACAGCGCCGCAGGGACGGCGTCGCCAAGGTTTTTCTGGCAGATGAATTTTTTATAAAGGCCGGCATGGCCATTCCAGCGGCGCAATATTACGCCGATTACCCGCAGATCGAAAATGGGGTGGGGTTGGTGCGGCAACTGCTGGAGGAATGGAAGGCGCTCAAGCAAACTTTAAAAAAAAGCCGGGTTGCCGAAACTGTCCGGCCCTCAAGCCGAAAGATGCTTGTGGTGACTTCGCGCTCCGCCGGCGCATTTTTAGAATTAATCGCCGAAGGTCTGCATGACTATTTCCCGAATGTCAATTTTGCCGTTCTGCCGGTCGAGAATAAGTTATTCGGGAAAACCGTCACGGTCGCCGGGCTCCTGGGCGCCAAGGACATACTTGCGGCGGTCAAGGATACGCCCCAAGCGCGGGACAAAGTGTTTGTTCCCGCAGTCATTTTTAACCATCGCGGCTTTACCCTCGACGGCTTTTCGTTGCAGCGAATGCAAAGAGAAATCAAAACAAAATTGATTGTTGCGAAATCAATTGCGGACATTGTCAAGGAACTATAAAAAAATGAATGCTATCGTAACCGAAAGAAAAATCCGTCTTAACAAATATCTGGCGAGTTGCGGCCTGGGTTCACGCCGGGCGTGCGACAAATTAATCGCCGCCGGCAGGATCCTGGTTAATGGAAAAAGCGCCGCCGCGCTTGGCGTAACGGTAAATCCGGACAAGGACAAAATAGAATACAAAGGCAAAACATTTAAACCGGTCGCCAACCTGCAATATTTCGCCTTCCATAAGCCGCGCGGGATTTTGGTGACCGCCGACGATCCCGAGAAACGCCCGACCATCTACGATTACCTTGCGGCTAAAAAGATCGAATGTAACCATTTAAAATATGTCGGCCGGCTCGATTTTGATTCCGAGGGGCTGCTGCTGCTCACCAACGACGGGGCCATAATCCATGCGCTCACGCACCCGCGATTTCATATTAAAAAAGTTTACGAAGTGCAAATCGACCGGCTTTTGAAAGACGAAGATAAAAAGAAATTGATGGAGGAGGGCATTGTTTCCGAAGGCCAGGTTTTACGTGCCGCGGAGATAAAGCCGATGTTCGACGCCATTAACCAAAAGCGCGAAATCTGGTATGCCGTCACCCTTTTTGAGGGCAAAAAACGCCAGATCCGCCGGATGTTTACCGGCGTCGGGTATGCGGTCAAGCGTCTGCGGCGCGTGCGTTTTGCGGCGGTGCAACTGGAGAATTTAAAGCAGGGCCAGATGCGGCGCCTTACGCCCAGGGAAGTCGCCGCGCTCAAAAATTGCGGCTTTCCGCAATAGTCTCTTAGGTCAAATATTTCTCCAGCATTTCCGCCAGCTCATCCGTGGTAAAAGGTTTACGGATGCTTGCGCTAAAACCAAAGGCGCCGGGATTTG
>JAQUMP010000174.1 GCA_028718065.1 Chitinivibrionales bacterium
TTCCCAGTTGGCCCGGAACGATCCGAGCAGCGCCAGGATTTCGTTTGAGGTCTGCTCCAGCGCAAAATTATCCATGGCCTGGCGGATTATGGCCAGGATCGCAAAAAGGCTCATGGGCGAACAGAGAATCACTTTGTTTTTTACGCCCTCGTCAAACAGGGAACTTTCGGCCTCAAAGATAAACCCGTACACCTGCTCGTTAGGGATAAACAGCAGCACATAATCGAGGGTGTTCTGTTGCGGATTGATATAATCGCGACCGGTAATTTCCCGGATGCGGTTTTTAACATCACGCAAAAAATCGATTTTATATTTTATTTTTTCGCTCTCGCTTTCCGTTTCCGAAAAGCGCAGATAGTTATCGAGCGGAAATTTAACGTCCATATTCAGGCAACGCGCGGAGGGCAGCAGAAAGGTAAAATCCGGGCGCGAGCCGACGCCCTCGATGGTTTTCTGCCGGGTGTAATTAACATTCTCCACGAATCCGGCCGCCCGCAGGATGTCTTCGGCCATGCGCTCGCCCCATTGGCCGCGGGCGCGGCCGTGGGTAAGCGCCTCGCGCAGGGTCCGGGTGGTCTGCATGAGCTGCACGGTCTGCTCGCCCGATATTTTAAGCTGCGCCGCGAGTTGACCGAATTTTTCTACGCGGTCCTTTTCCAGGTCGTTCATCAATTTACCTATTTTGTCAAGCTCGCCGCCCATGCGTTTGAGTTGTTCGTCGATCACGCCTTTTTTGGAATCGAGCTCGCGGCCCACCAACTCGCGCTCGCCCGCCAGCCGGCTCTGGGCCAATTTCAGAAATTCCTCGGTCGATTTGGCCAGCGCTTCGAGCGACAGCGCCCCAAAACTGGTTTTTACCTGCGTCAGCAGGGCGGCCTGCTCGTCCGAATGTTTACTTTCGGTTTCCTGCAGGATTTCCCGGGCAATGGCGCGCGCGCTCGCGCCCTGGCGCAAACGCAGCAACCAAAGGAGTGCCGCCCCGGCTAAAAAACCGATGATAAAAGCCAAAAGTGATGCGGTAGTTATCATAGGGTTGTTCCCTTGTTAAGATCGAACAAAATGCACAGAGCGCCCATAGCGCGATAGGAGGCGAGGCGCCGGCCCAAGCCGTCGAGGTGTTTCAGAAGGGCATCTTCCTCGCCGCTATAGGCGTGCGAACAAACGAACCATAACCGGCCTTTGTTTTGCAACGCATCCAGTTGCTTAAAATAGGCCTTTTCGTCCGAGCGGCTGCACACGCCCTCAATCGCCTTGACATAAACGAATCCGAACCGCGGCGCATAATAGCGGAAGGCGGGCTGGGCGCCATAATACAAATAAATCAGGTCGTTTTTCCGTTGATTCTTTTTTATATACTCCATTACCGGCCGGAGCTCTTCGCGCTTAGGCGGTATACGGTACGATGCAAGGGCCATCTGAAACGAGGGCGCCGCCAATACCAAAAGCGCGCTCACGCCGAAAAATTGACGAAAGCGCCCAAGGTTTTCCAGAACTAATGATAGCCCGCACCCGGCCAGAAGAAAAATTGCCGGCAAAACAAATACGATTAACCGGCCTTTAAATGGATACACGCCCGCCAGAGCGACGCCGAGCGCCGCGGCAAGCGGAATAAGCAGCATCGCCAGTTCCGGTATCCGGCGCTTGGCAAAGAGGGCCGCCATGCCGGCCAACACCGGGATCACCGCCATTTCGCCATGCACAATTCCAAGGGGATCCGAAAAAATCCCGAAACACGCCTTGACCGGCCAGAATAAATCGTTTATGGTTTTTGGCGGCCATGCCATAAAACCGTCCCGCCAGTATTCGTTTAATTCCGTATTGCCGGCGGTCCAGCGCAGCAGGAGCCAATAGGTAACGGCAAACACCACGGCCCACAGCCCGGCGCTCAATCCGGCGTAGGCAACGGCGCGCCAATCCTTTTTGTAAATGCCCTCCCCTAATAAAACGCACCCAAGGCCGACCAGCATAAAGAGCGCCGGATGGGAAAACAAAAGACAAAGCGCACCGGCAAGCCCGAGCGAAATCGCCGCCGGCAGCGAAGGACGAAGCGCCCGGTAGCGCTGCATCAGCCCGATCAGGCACAAGGCGACCAGAACGTCGCTGGAATACTGCTTGACTTCCGCGGAAAAATAGATCAGCGATTCGGAAAACGCAAAAAGGCTTACGGCCGTTGCTTTGGCCCAGCCCCCGCAAAAACCCGAGGCGATGCGATAAAACAGCACGAGTCCGGCGACGCCGGCCAGCAGGGGAAAAAGGCGCAAAGCATGTTCGCCGCCATTCCAAAGCACGCTGATTATTTTTTCGACATACACAAAACCAAGCGGGGCCTGCTGGTTGCCCATGAGCGGGTGCAGCAGGGCGGCCCAGGAACTTTCGATGATGCCATTGGCAAGCGATGCCTCGTCGAGCCAGAGCGACCGGTTGGACCAGTACCTTCCCGCGCGCAGCAGAACGCCGAGCAAAAGCGCAAACAGGGAAACCATATCGGCAATGCTGAGCGCACTCAAACGCGCATCGAGCGACCGCAATTCTTTTTTAATGTCCATGTTGTAAACCATAAAAACCGCTTTTTTTAAAAATCAAACCTTTGGCTCCGCGTGCTTGAGGAGCGCTGCGCTCATGCGGGCGATGTCGGCCGTTTTGCCGAGCAGCATAAGATGATCGCCCTCGCGCGGCGCAAAATCCGCGCCCGGATTCGCAAAAAATTCACCGCCGCGCCGCACTGCCAGGACCGTAACGCCGAAAACTTTGCGAACGTCAAGTTGGGCGATCGTTTCCCCCGCGATGGCATCGCCTGCCTTAAGAGCCAGGGTATGAATCGTAAAATCAGAGAGAGAGCGCCCCAAGTCAAGCACGGGCGTGAGTGAGCGGTAGAGGGCGTTGCGCAGGACGCGATAGCCGTCCTCACGGACCGAAGCGGTAAATTGGGCAATGGTCTCCGACGGCACCAGGTAGTTCATCATGACCCTGGTAAAAACCTCCACGGATGTTTCGAATTCCTCGCAGACCACCTCGCTTGCTCCCAGGTTGTAAAGATCGTCCATGCCGGTGGAAAAGCGCGTCCGGGCGATGAGATGGATCGAAGCATTGAGCTTGCGGACCGAGGCGGTAATCATTCTGGTTGCCGCCGGATCGGAAACCACCACCGCCGCCACGCGCGCCCGCAAAAGGCCCGCGTGGCGCAACACTACCTCGGCCGTGGCGTCGCCGAAAAAAATCGGTTGGCCGGCGGCCTTTTCGCGCCGCACCGTCTGCGGATTCATTTCGATAATCACATAGGGAATTTTGGCGAGCCGCGCCGCATCGGCAAGGTTGCGGCCGCTGATGCCGAAGCCGACGATCACCAGATGATCGCTGTGTATTGTTTCCGCGGCCGCGCTCTCCCCGTTTTTGCCGCCTTTGAGCCCGCTTTTTAAGCGCTGCGGTAGAGGTAGAACCGCCGACCAGCGGGATAGAAGCTCGCCGGTCTTAATCATGAGCGGCGTGAGCGCCATGGTAAGCACGGTGACCGTGAGGCACTGCTGATAAAGGTCGAGGCTTAAAAGACCGCTGCTCAGGCCGCTGCGCGAAAGAATAAACGAAAATTCGCCGATGGAAGCGAGGCTGAACCCGGTCAAAATCATGGTGCGCAACGGCAACCCGAGCATTCCGGCAACCAGCGCGGCAATAAGGGCCTTGCCGGCCATGGTCGCAATTGTCAATAATATCGACCGGGCGGCCCCGGCGAAAAAAAGATTGAGCGGCAGGAGCATGCCGATGGAGATAAAGAAAAAACAGGTAAAAATATCCCGCAGGGGTGCGATAATGCTCTGGGCCTGCAGGCTGTAATCGGATTCGGCGATAATAAGGCCCGCCAAAAACGCCCCCAGCGCAAGCGATAATCCCAGCCGCTGCGAAAGCCAGGCGACCGAAAAACAGAGCACAATCGTAAAAAGCAAGAAGAGCTCGCGGTTGCGGGTGCGCGCAACGCGATAAAAGAGTCGCGGCGCCAGCCAGCGTATCGCCGCCGCCAGGAGTGCAAAAATAATGAGCCCCTTGCCGCTTTGAACGGCAAGCGGCATAATGCGCCCGGCGGCCGCGCCGTTGAGGAGCGGAATGGCAAGCATCATGGGAACGATCGCCAGGTCCTGAAAAACCAGGATTCCGCAGACAATGCGGCCGTGCGGGCTTTCGGCCTCCGCTTTGTCAAAGAGCACTTTAAACACGATCGCCGTGCTGGAAAGCGATACGATACACCCTAAAAAAAGCGCGCTCCTTAAAGAATGCCCCGCCCACCATACCATGAGCGCGGTAACGGCGAGGGTGAGGCCGATCTGCAGCAGGCCGCCGCGCAGAATAATGCCGCGCATGCGCCAGAAGGACCGGAGCGAAAATTCCGTTCCTATGGTAAAGAGCAGCAGCACGATCCCGATATCGGCGGCGGTCTGCACGTCGGCCGTGGCGCTAATGAGCCGCAGGCCGTACGGCCCGGCCAGAATGCCCGTAATGAGCAGGCCGACGATGGCGGGTAGGCGCAACCGGCTGCACAGCAGCAGGACGGCGATTGACAAACCAAAAATAATGATGATGGTATTAAAAAAAGGCATTCCTGTACCGGTAAAAGCGGGCGCTCGGATGCGCTAACCGCGATAGAGCCCGCTGTCCGACCGTACGGTCACGACCTGCTGCAGGATTTTTCCGTTAAGATCAAAAATAAACGCCTCCAGGCCGGTATCCGTTATGTCAATCATGCCGAAGGACGGCGGCATGTTCTTGTCCAGCGGACCTTTGAGGTGCCCGGGATTTAGGTAAACCACGCCGTCTTTGAGCTTGATCTCGTGCCGGTGGGTGTGGCCGGAAAGGACCACGTCGGCCACGGCGATATCGTCGTCCGTGAGGTCTTTTTCCAGCCAATGCACCAGAATGATGTTAAGCCCCAGCACGGTCTCCACGGTCTTATGGGCCAGCGAATTGTTAAGATAGCGCTCGTCGTAAACGCCCGGGACTTGCACGATGTCAATGTAGCGGTCGGCCAGGCCGGCAACGTCGTCGTAGTCGTCGCCCAGATGGTACAGACTGGCGATGCGCTGCTTGCGCATAAGCCAATCAACGGCCTTTTCGAGGAATTCCTTATTGCGATGGGTATCGCTGACGATGCCGATTTTCATGATTTGCCTCAGCCTTCCGCCAAACGTTTGAGTGCTTCTCTACGCGCAGGAAGTTCTTCGATAAAGCTTTCTATTTGAGAAGCGATTTTGGCCGGCGTAAACCCGAACTGCTCGTCGAGCACCGGTGAGGGCGCCGAAGCGCCGAAGCGGTCCAGCCCGTAAATTTTGCCCAGATGACCGGCCAGGCCTTCCAGCGCGCAGGCCAACCCCGCGGTTACGCCGAATAGGGCGCTCTGGGGAGGAATAATGGTGTGGCGATACTCCTGCGGCTGCTCCCGGAAGAGTCCCTCAGAAATGACCGATACAACTTGATAGGTAAGGGTGGGGTTTATGTTTGCCAGCTTCACCGCTTCGCACAGGAGAGAAACTTCGGAACCGTTGGCAAGCAACACAAGCGCGGCCGCCCCGCTCCCTTTTTTGGCCACGATATAGGCGCCGTGGCGCGCCTGGCGCGCGGCGGCGGCGCGGCCTTCGGGACCGGCCGGAAGGTCGTGCACATTCTGACGTGTCAAGATGAGCGCCGTGGGGGTTATGTTGTTTTTAAACGCCATCTCCCAGGCCACGGTCGTTTCCGGGCCATCGGCCGGCCGTAAAACGAGCATGCTGCGCCGGCCCTTTAAATTTTTCATTTTTTCCAGCAGACGCAACTGGGCCTCGTGTTCCACGGGCTCGTGCGTTGGACCGTCCTCGCCCACCCGGAACGAATCGTGCGTCCAGATATAGGTAACCGGCAATCCCATCAGCGCCGCGAGGCGCACGGCGGGTTTCATGTAATCGGAAAAAACAAAGAAGGTCGCGCACACCGGAATGACCCCGCCATGCAGGGCCAGGCCGTTGGCAATCGCGGCCATGGTCAATTCCGAAACTCCGATTTGCAAAAATTTTCCCGAAAAATCCCCTTTCGCGAAAATTTTTGTCTTTTTAAGAAAGGCCTCGGTATTATCGCTGTTGGAAAGGTCCGCCGATGCCACGATCATGTTTTCGACACTCTCGGCCAAAACCGCCAGCACCGCGCCGGACGCCGCGCGTGTGGCGATGTCCTCTTTTTGGCGTATGGCGTTAAAATCCACCGGTGGAAGCGTTCCGGAAAAGAAGGCGTGCAGCCGCTTGGCTTGATCGGGGTTTTCCGCTTCCCAGCGGGTCTGGGCCTGCTTTTTGGCTGCCGCCGCCGCGGTTTTTTGTTTCTTTACTTTTGCGCAATACTCGGCGACATCGCCGAAAACGGCGAAGGGGGTCTCCGGATCGCCGCCCAGATTCTTAATTGTTAATTCTACGCAGCCGCCGGCCTTGGAAAGCGGCTGGCCGTGGGTTGCAACCCGGGACTCAAAACAGGCGCCGTCGGCGGCAAGGCTGCCTTTGCCCATGATCGTACGGCCGATAATAAGGGTTGGGCGTTCGTTTTGGGAAGAAGCCTGCTGCAACGCGGCGCGGATCTGGTAGTGGTCATGGCCGTCGATTGATATTACGTTCCATTGCCAGGCTTTGTATTTTGCGGCCGTGTCTTCGCTCGTCACGGCCGACGTTTCGTGCGAAAGCTGAATGCGGTTGGAATCATAAAACATAATGATATTGCCGAGCCCCAGGTGTCCGGCAATGCGACCGACGCCCTGCGAAATTTCTTCCTGAATGCCGCCGTCCGAAATGTAAATATAGGTTTTATGCGCGAGCCACTCTCCGAAACGGGCCGCCAGAAACCGCTCGGCCAGGCCTGCGCCCAGACCCATGCCATGACCCAACCCCAAGGGACCGGAGGTGTTTTCGATGCCATGGGCGGGATCGAGTTCGGGGTGGCCGGGGGTATGGCTGCCCCATTGACGAAACTGCTGCAAGTCCGATACCGTAAAGGAGCCGAAAAGCGTCAGGGTTGAATAAAGCAAGGGGGAAAGGTGGCCGGGGTCCAGAAAAAAACGGTCGCGGTTGATCCAGGTGGGATCGTCCGG
>JAQUMP010000175.1 GCA_028718065.1 Chitinivibrionales bacterium
GTGGCCGGAAAATAAAACTGGTGGGCTTTAACAGCCTGACCAAGTCGCTCAGTTTTAACATTTACGACATCTGCTACGCGCGCTCCAAGGCCTCGCAGAACGATTACCTGGAGTACATCGACGAAGAATACAATTCCGCCAAGCTGCGCTCGATATTGGAAGAGGTTACGCGCATAATCCAGGCCAATATTATCAGCATGTCAAGCCAGGACTACGATCCGCGCGGCGCCTCGGTGACCGTGCTCATTAACGAGGGCCTGCGCGCCTCGCCCGCGGGCGAGGTCATGCATCTTGACAAAAGCCATATAACGGCGCACACCTATCCGGAAACCAACGGCGCCACGGGCATTTCCACCTTCCGCGTGGACATCGATGTTTCTACCTGCGGCACCATCTCGCCGCTGCGCGCGCTGGATTTTCTGATCGAAAGTTTTGATTCCGACATCGTGCTCATGGACTACCGCGTGCGCGGCTTTACGCGCGACGTGGGCGGACACAAGGTCTACATCGACCACGACATTACCTCCATCCAGGACTACGTCTCCGACGAACTTTTAGACATTTACTCGGCCTACGATATTAACATCGTTTCGGACAATATTTTCCATACTAAAATGATGGTCAAGGATTTCAAACTCATCAATTACCTGTTCGGCCCGGAAGTCCAGTCGCTCTCCAAATCCGCGCGCGCCAAGATCGGCTCGCTGCTGCATAAGGAAATGCTGGAAATTTACCAATGCGAAAATATTTACGATAAGAATTAGCTTCCTGCCATGCGCCCCAAAAAAAAACATTACGAATGGCTGAACAAATCGTTCGGCTATTTTTACACCGTTAACCATACCCTGGCCGCCGCGCGCACCGCCTATCAAAAGCTCAAGCTCGTTTCCACCGACGAATTCGGGCGCGTCTTGCAGCTCGACGGCATTACCCAGGTGGCGGAGAAAAACGAATTCCAGTACCACGAAACCATGGTCCATCCGGCGCTGTGCGGCCACGGCCGGCCAAAGGCGGTGCTCATTATCGGCGCCGGCGACGGCCTCATCGCGCGCGAAGTGCTTAAATATCCTTGTGTCAAACAGGTGTGCCTGGCCGAGCTGGATGGCGGCGTGGTGGATTTTTCCCGGACGCGTCTCAAGGAGCTGAACCGCGGCTCGCTGCACGACGCCCGCGTGCAGGTGTGCATCGGCGACGGCCGCGCCTTCGTGCGCGCCCACCGCGAAAGCTTCGACGCGGTCATCATGGACCTGACCGACCCGTTCGGGCCGTCCAAAATGCTTTACACTAAGGAGTTTTTCCGGGAAGTAAAGGCATCCTTTCGCAACGACCGGGGCGTTTTTGTGATGCACACCGAATCGCCCATCACGCGTCCGGCCACGTTTGCCGGCCTCCAGGCCACGCTGCGTTCGGTTTTTCCGGCGGTTGTGCCGCTGTATCTGTATATACAAATGTATGCGACCCTGTGGTCGATCACCGTCGCTTCCGGCACCGCCTCCGTGGCCGCGCCCAAGGCCAAGGTTATCGACGCCACGCTTGCCAAATACCGCATCCGCGGACTGCGGCAATACAACGGCGCCGTTCACCAGGCTATGCAGGTACCGTATCCGTACATCAGCGCCCTGCTCCGGCGCCGCGCGCACATTATCAGCGACCGCCGGCCCGATATTCCCGACGAAATCATCCACTCCTGAGGCACTGACCCCAAGAAAGGAAAGATAGCACCAAAAATATGGACTACAAACGGATCGAACAACTTGTTGCCGTCCACGGCACGCCCGCTCTTTTTTTCTCGCGCAACCGTATCCGTGATAATTTTCGCGCGCTGCAAAGCGCCCTGCCCGGCGTCGAACTTTTTTACGCGGTAAAGGCCAATTGTCATGAAGGCATATTGGCGACCTTGCAGGAAGAAGGCGCCCTCTTCGACGTCTGCACCAACGGGGAAATCGACATCGTTAAAACCTGCCGCATCGGCCCGGAGCTTTGCCTGCACACGCATCCCATCAAGCGCGACAGCGATATTCGCTACGCCCTCGATTTCGGCATCCGGCTCTTTGTGGCGGACAACGAATTCGAACTCGATAAATTTCTGCCCTATAAGGACAAAATCAAACTGCTCATCCGCATGAGCATCCAGAACCCGCAATGTTTGGTCAACCTCTCCCAGAAATTCGGCGCGCCCCCGGCCGACACATTCGCGCTTGTCAAAAAGGCCGCCGATGCGGGTCTGCGCGTGGCCGGGATCTGTTTTCATGCCGGGTCGCAGAACGAAAATCCGTTTAAGTACATCGAGGCGCTGGAGTATTGCCGGGACATTTATAAAAAGGCCGCGCTGGCGGGCATTCACCTGGAGATAGTTGACATCGGCGGCGGTTTTCCCATCGATTACCTGGCACGCGTTACGCCCATCGCGCAGTTCTGCCAGCCCATCAACGAGTATTTAGCGCGCTATTTTTCCAACTACCGCATTATCGCCGAACCGGGCCGTTTTATCTGCGGGCCGGCCATGACGCTGGCGGTGCGCGTCGTGGGCAAGGCCCTGCGCGAAGGCGTGTGGTGGTATTATCTTGACGAAGGGGTATACGGCTCGTTTTCCGGCAAGATGTACGATCACGCCGAATATCCCATGCAACTGGCGCGCGGCGGCGAGCGCCGCCAGTCCATCTGCGCCGGGCCCACCTGCGATTCCATCGACGTGGTCTACGAAAACATCGCCCTGCCGCCGCTTGAGATCGGCGACCTGCTGGCGTTTAACGCCATGGGCGCCTACACCACGGCCAGCGCCAGTAATTTTAACGGGTTTCCCAAGGCAAAAATCGTGACAATAGATTAACCCCCCTCTCCGATTCGGAGAGGGGCAAGGGGGGAGGTCAAATAATCCCCGTTCCCAAACAAATCGCAATTGCAAAGAGCATGACCGCTACGATAATTTGAATTGTTTTAAGAGTGATTTTTTTAACTAATTTATTGCCTACATACGCCCCTAGAAATGCGCACAGCGTGGCCGAGAACAGCAGCGGCAAATTCTGGCGTATTTGCGCCGTGGCAAAGTGCGCGCCATAGACCGAAAGTCGCGTAACGTCAACCATGCAGGCGATCATAACGCCGGTACCGATAAAAGCCTCTTTGGCAAGCCCGCATTTAATCAAAAATGCGCTGCGCAGCGCCCCCTGATGGCCGCTTATGCCGCCAAAGAACCCGCTCAAGATGCCGCCTACGGGCAGCAACCTGCGGTCAAACGATAATTTCTCCAGCGACGGCACAATTTCAAACAGCGCAAAGACGATCATTAATACCGCGACCACCACATTTATGGGCATTACTTTATAACTGTGGCCTCCTAAGTAATAAGCAAGAAGCGGCCGCAGGTCCGAAAGGTTAATAAGCAGCTGCGCACCGAGAAATGAGGCTGCTGCGGCCGGAATGCCGAAGCGTAACACGACGCGCACGTCGGCGAATTTTCCGAGCAGCGCCAGTTTAAAAAGGTTGTTGGAAAAATGAACGATGGCCGTCAGGGCCACGGCAATATCGATGGGAAAGAAAATGGCAAATACGGGCATGAGCATGGTGCCCAGACCAAACCCGGAGAAAAGCGTAAGCCCGGAAGTTATTATCGCGGCAAGACAGATTATTGCATATTCCATGAAGTGCTCACTATTTTAGGTGTCACCTTCAACTTTAGGTGTCACCTTCAACAAGCAGATTTCCGGTTCCAGGATCGCCAACCGATAATTCCGGCGCATTCGTTAACAAATGAAACGGCACCTGTCGATGGTGGTTTTCTACGGCTTTTTTTCCTATCCAATTCAAAATGGGCATTAAAGATTAGGGCCTTTCGGATTTTCTATTAGAATGAGCCTAATGATCCCGCTATCTCGGCGTTTTTTTGTAGACATTTTCAACAAAACAGTGTATATTTTAATCAGCGGTTGCCTGTGGGTCGTCACGAGACGGCTCCTTCCTTCGGGGGCGATCGCTTTTTTTTTGCCCCAAAGCCTGCGTCTTCACCCAATCCAGAATGTCCCAACCACGGTCATGTTCCCGTAACGATTCGCTGATTTTTTCTATGACAGGGAATACTTCCTTGTGGTGTGGCGAAACTTTATAGCCAAGCTTGGTTTCCTCATATTTTCTTACATAGTAAAGTACCAAATCGACAAGCTGCAATGCTTCACTTTTGGATGAATCGACAAAAAAACCTTGTTCGATAAGATTGTCCGCTTGTATTGTGGAGGACGTATCGAGTCGCAACGTCCGCAGGGATTTCTCAATTTCCAAAAGGTTGTGGTGTTCATCGAAGATGAGGATTCCAAGATCTTTTTCGGCTTTAATTATTTCATTTATTCTGGTGCATACAAAAGGGAGCGCCATTATATACGGCGCAATGCTTATGCCTTTGCCATAGGTTTTTTCGCAGAACTTTTGAAACTCTTTTTTCTCGATGGAACGGTAAACGATCTTAATGTCAAGCATTTGAACCAATTCCAAACATTTATCACGAAATGCTTTTGTCTGTTCCAGCGACAAAGGTTTAAAGAACCCCCGGCGGTTTACCAAGTCCATGGTATGCAGTTCAAATTCGTTTAGGGAATCGCCGCCGAAGAACTGAACGATAATCTGATGAAATTGCCGTTCCAATTCTTTCCATTTTGATTGCGGAACAATTAAACCGCCAAGGACGAAAACCGGTTGCTGCTTGTCGGAAAGATTATGTCCGGTGTCCCCGGATTCGTCGATATAAACAAGGATCATAGTATCGGCATTTCAAGGGATTTTGAATAGGTCTCGAAAGCGGAGCCACTTAACCCGGTAAGTTGATACGCATCGCGAGCTAAAACGGCAATGCCAAGACCTGCGCGCTCGCGGGCCCATTGCAGGACTTTGGGAACAAATTGTACGGTTTGCATACGTTGATTATAAAATACAATGATCGGGAGGGCTATTCAAAAGATTCCAGGGTGACATCAAACATTTCACTATTGCCTATTATTGCTTATTCTGCTGGAGCGCGGTTAGTCTTTTGCCGGTTCTTTTTCGATCCCCAAAACCCAAACAGCCAACTATAAATTTAAATCTTGCCCTGTCAAGAAACCGGACATGAAGCGGGTGTAAAACCGCGCCCCTACAAATCCACCACATCAACACGCCTGCAATAAATTACAGGCCACACGGACTTTAAAACCGATATAGGCCACCCTGCAAGCGCCTATCCTGATTTACCGCGTTTCCCAATATCCGCCTTTATCCGGTCCAATGCGTCGAAGAAGGCCCTTTTTCTTTAATTGCGAGATATTTTTATCTATCCCCGTGGAGCTAATTTGAATCTGCTTTGACAATTCTTTTTTTGAAATGTTCGGGTTCTTTTTCATGAGCTCAAGCATATTCTTTTGGTTTTCTACCAACCCTTCTACCAACCCTTCTACCAACCCAATTGCCGTCTTCGTTTTTTTATTTTTGGCAATGATTTTTTGTGCTGTTTCGCTGTCTTTAAAATCAGGCCTGAAAAAAGTGACCAGAAACCCGCTCTTTATTTTTTCAAATGCAACCTTTATACCGGCCGACTTACATTCATCGTAAATCCGTTTTAGGCCCGATCCCCATTGTTCAACATCTCTTGTCAGGTAAAAAACATCCGCGATCAAAGGATTTCGAGGAAGGCTTTTTTCTTTGCCCTTAATAAAGTCTTCCGGTGAATAATCAAAAGGAAACTGACCGGGATTATAAATTTCTATCCTGTTTTTATAAATGGCAAGTTCGTTGTCGCCGGGATTTTCAAAATCCCGATGGCATAAAGAATTGACAATCGCTTCCCGGACCGCTTTAAAGGGCACCTCCGGAGTTTCGACGCGCTTAAAATCCACAATATCAGCCCGCCAATTTATGCGTTCTTTTACATAGGTTTCGCATTGAGCAATAAGGTCGAGTAGCGTTCCTTTAAACGACTGAATATCCAGAAACGTCACTTTTTCGTTGGTGGCAAACACGGCTGCACGCACTTTGATGTTGTTGTTTTTGCAAAAAAGCGCGCGGCCTGCGTTAAGCAGTTTATCGCCCTTTATTAGGTTCAGCTTGTTCAGCACGTTTCTTGCAGTATCAAACGCAAAGCCGATTCGTCCCGTTTCCCGGCCTTTTTTAATGAACAAACGCAACGCCGGAACGCTGACGTCGGCAATAGGCGCTTGCGAAAGCTCTCCGCCCCATAAATAAACGTAGCTTTTTTTCTTTTCAACAAGTCGTTCAATTTCGTCCGTGGAAAGCTTTTTGTCTTCGTCGCTGGTCCTTAGATAAAATCGGCCGAATGCCGAATAAAGAGATTTAAATCCGGAAAACTCAATAACGATACAATTTTTACCATCGATCTTTTCGACTTTGATGTCGGGGTAAATTTTAGGATCAATATGGTCGCTTATGGATTTTGAAATATCTTTAAGTGTTGATTTGCCGATCAACTGACCCGTTATTGCGCCGTCATCATTGACTCCAAAGTATAACGTCCCTTTTCCATGCTTGTTGAGGATTGCGGAAATTGAAATAATCGCCTCTTTTAATTCAGAGGTAGATTTCTTTAATTCCAGAGTTTCGGTTTCCTTAAATTTCATAATACCAGGTTTTTGTTCGGGCTAATTCTCGCACCATCGGTGCGAGCTTTTCAAACCAGCGATTACGGTGTTCAAGCGGCTAATCGTGAACCCAATTCAAGTGAGTTTGCATAGATTTCAAAGGTCGGTCCGCTAAGTTCTGTAAGCCGGTAGGCGTCACGGTAGGACAATCGTCCTTCCTTTGCGGCAATCACAACGGCGGTACCGAAGCGGAAACCGATTCTGACATTTTGCGTATTCCAAAAATTCCCGCCCTTGGATTTCTTTTTTAATTTCCGGCGTTCATCATTATTGTATTCTTCATAAAACCGGAAAAAAGAATTCTGATTTATCAAATTCAAATCAAGGCAACGCCGGGCCGCAACCAAAGGGATTACTTTAAATATGCGGGCAATATATTGGAACGGCTCTGCGTTCTTCTCTGCCGTCGGCCAGTTTTTTTGTA
>JAQUMP010000176.1 GCA_028718065.1 Chitinivibrionales bacterium
GGCGCGTGCCAGCGGTTTCGAGCGCGCCCTGCATGGTGCGGACCTGGTCGGCCACCGCGCTCACCTGGGAAAACGAACCGGCCACCGTTTTTTCGACGCCGGTCATGGTTTCCATGGCTTTTTTCTGGCGCGTCTCGAGCTCCGCGAGCGCCTTGACGCCCTCCTGCAAAAGCGCGCCGCTTTTTCCGGCATTCACTTTTTCCAGCACGGTGTCCACCGACTTGGCGAGATCGGCGATAAAACGCTCCTTTGCGCCCAGGCCTTCCAGGGCCTTTTCGATGCGCGCCAGGCGTTCATCCAGGCCCTTGGTCTGCTGGTCCTGCCGGCGCAATTGTTCCTGGGCGGCCAGGGCCGCGGCCATCGTTTCCTTGACAGAAGCGAACAAGGCCTGCATTTCCACGAGGGACTGTTTTATCCCGCTCTGTTCCTGTTTTTCGGCCATTATTTGCGAGCGTTGATTTTCGACCGAGGCCAGCAGGGAATGCAGCTCGGCCTTTTCCGAGCGCGCGTTCTGAACGATTTCCTGGATCGTTTGCAGGTTCTCTTCGATTTCCTCCGCAAGCCGCGCAGGGTCTTTAATGATTTTTTTCTTGGATGAAGAAAACATCATAACGTCAACTCCTCTTTGGGGAAGGTATTTTCTCGCGTTATTTTCCACTGGTCGCCGCTCTTGACACAATATAATTTTTTGCCGTTTAAAGAGGAAGTGCCCGACGAAACATATTCCTGGACGAATTTTACCACGGCCGTGCTGTCGGTAAAATCGGTAACGACGATATTCTGGAGCGTCACGGCAATAAGGCGGGTGTTCTGGAAAATGGAGAGCTTGCGCTGGCGCCAGGCGTTCCACGACATGCCTTCGCCGGAAAAATCGGCATCGTTATAGAAGCGGCCGTAGGCGTTAATATCGCGCGATTCCCAGGCTTGCTCCCAAGCCGTGAGCATGCTCAAAAACGCTTTTTCCTTGTCGGCATAGGCGGCCAGGATTTTTTCGCGTTTGCTTTGCAACTCGCCCGAGTGCACGAGCGCCACCGGGTCTAAAAACGCGGGTTGATTAACGATAATCACGGGCGTACCGATGCCCAGCCGCAAGCTTGCCGCCAGCTTTAATAAATTGCTATTGTCAAGCTTTAGGCACCCGCGCGATACCACCGGCTGCGAATCGGGCGCCGTGCCGTGGATCCAGATGCCCTGCCCGGTGCGACCCGCCTTAACGTCTTCGTCGTTGGGATAATTAAGCACGTACGCCAGCGGACCATAAATGGAGGCCAGTTCGTCCTGGTCTTTGCGTCCGATCACAAAATAGGTTCCTTCGGGTGTTTTTTTATCGCCCGCGGTCTCTTTGGGCCCTTCATTTTTTCCGATGGCGATCGAAAAATTGTACTTAAGAAACCACCGCCCGCCGGCCTCCTGCTGCAAAAGATAGAGCGTCTTGGTGGCTTTATTGGCAACGATGCAAAAGACCAGGGGTTCCTGTAAGTTAAGCAGGTTTTTGCCTGCGCCGGTGGTTTCGGCCTTAACACTCTGCGAATGAATGAGGCTGTCGGGCGCCGCGGCCCGACCTTCTTCCCGCGCGGAAACACGCGCCGGCGGCGGCGCGGGCATGATCTTGCGCGCAGACCAGGAATGGGCCACGCGCTTCTCCACGGCTTTTATGACCTTGAGCATAGCGGAAGCGCCCGCGATTAAAACGGCGGCCGCCGCCAAGGCCACCGCCACGATTAAAGCCCGGCGAAGCAGCGTCGGCGTAAGGTGAAATTGCCGGGGGCTTCGATACGCGCGTGCGATTTCGCGGCTGCGTTTCCAGGTCTCAAAATGGAATTGCAGGCTTTTAGCGTAAAATTGGAAAAAACGTCGAATTCTGTCCATTATGCTTACAAATCATCGGGATTTGCAGTACCGCGCCGCTCCGGGGGGCGCGCCGCTTTTGTCAATTTTTAGAACCAGGGCTATCCGTTCTTATTATCGTATTATACCATCGCACCGCCGCAAAGCAAATTTAAAAAGCGCTTCCCGGTGGTCGCGTGCAGGAATTTAGTGCGCGCGCTTATGCTCTGCAACCTTCGGAAGCTGCGAAAGAATTGCCGTTGCTTTCTCGGCGATAACGGCGATGGTGGCGCTGTCGGGCTTTTGTTTAATCATCACGAGCGAGCAGCTTGGGGCCGCCGCGGTAAAATCGGCCGCCTCGGCGGCCGTTACGAGACAGATTACCTCTTTATGCAAAAGAAGCGCCAGCTCTCCGCAAATTGACTTACCGGAAATAACGAGCGCCGATTGGTGCAGCAGCCCGGCCAGGAGCGGCACCGGCAGGTTCACGATAAGCGGCACGGCCAGTTTTTGCAGCTTTATCATGGCGGCCTCGTCCGGTTCGCTGCCGCTGTACGCATAGAGCGTGACTTCGGGCAGCTCCTTGCAACGCTTTACAAGCGCTTCGAGCCAGGAGGTTCCATACCGCCCGGCGCAATAATCCAGGTCGATGCCGACCAGGGGAAGCATGGCGGGAATCTTGTATTCATGCAGAAAACTTCTGGTCTCATCGATGGTCTGCGGCGAAACCATCCATTGAAAATTGCTCCGTATCACGGTAGTAAACAAAGAGGCGATAAAATTATTGGAATTAACGGCGTCGGCGTGTTCTTGGCTACCCTGGAACTGCATGTTTAAAAACGGGTATTGGCCGCTGCCGGCAAATCCGGCGCGGATCGGGGCCGCCGTTGCGCCGCACCATACTAAGAGTGCATCGTCGGGATTGCGTTCAAGCAGGAGCGTCATCGAAAAATGTTGCGCAAACAACCAGGAAGCTTTCGGCCAGATAAGTTTTGAGCCTATATAACGGCCGGCGCCATCGTACTCCTCGATGCGCACCAACTCCTGCAAACCTTTTAAATAGGGGCCTACGGCGGCGGTGGTCAAAACGGTTACCGCGGCGTCTTTAAATCTCGTGCGCAGCGCCACGCAGAGCGGAATGCGGTGCAGAGCATCGATAGGATCATCGGGCATAACGATGAGCAGCGAAGTAACGGCGGAGAGGTCGGCCGGAAAATTTATCATGGGCGGATGAAAACGGCGCATGAGCCGGCGCGCCGATAGCGCACGCGTAAAGGACTGCCCGAGCAATCGGCGCCATAGGCCCATGCGTTTTTTTACCATGTTTGACTTTTTCATGTAGCTTAATATACAATTGTATTGATATTTAAGCCAGAGTAAGAATAATCATCGCAGGAAGCTTCATGATGACCGCCAAAATCGCGGGTACTGTTTTAAACATTCTTCTCGGCATCGGCCTGATCTGGATGATCGTCGGCTCAAACAGCGCCGGATTATTGTCCCAAAACGTTGCGATGGTCGCTCTTGCGGTCCTTATTATTGCGGGCTGTTTTATTGCCGCGCTTCTCTATTACTATTATAACCGGCGCGAGGCGATGGAGCCCTGGATCATCATCGCGCTCGGCATGCTCACCGGCGCCGGCATCCATCTCTGCCTGCCGGCGATTACCCAATCGGCACAGGACCAGTTCCTTGTCAGAACGGCATTTTACTGCGTCCCGCTGCTGCTCGCGGGCGGGTTGGGGTCCGCCACCGCCCTGTTCGCTACGCTCGGCATCCTGCTCGCGGTTTCTTTACTTTCGCTTATTGCCGCCTGCGGGGTGCTGTCGGCGCACGGCATTAACGGCGCCTACCTGGCGGCGGCCGCCCCGCTTATGCCGCGCGCGATTCTTACGATTGTGATTCCAGGCGCGCTTGCGGTCCTGGTAGCGGCGCAAAGCGCGCTGCTGCGCCGCCGGCGGCGCGAAGCGCCCCCTGCGCACCGTACCATGCCCCTCCCGGCGCAGGCCGCAGAAAAAAGCCCCGCGGAAACGCCGCCGCCCGAAATTTCCAGCCAGACCAACCACTTTACGATAGAATATTTATCGGACCTGGGACAGCATTCGCTGGACAACCTTTTGTCAAGCGTCGTTTATTTCATGAGCCGCAACTTCAAGGCCTATTCGGCGCTGGGGTTCATTTACGAACCGCAGCGCAAGGTATTTGCGCTGAACGCCTTTCACTCCACCAGCACGGCCATTATTCCGAACGTCGAGATTCCCCTCGGCAAAGGTTTTGTGGGGCGCATCGGCACCGAAAAACATTCGTTTTTAAGCGGCGATTTGTCCATGTATAATTTCGATATTCTTTATTATTCCGGCGGCGAAATGGTAAATGCGATTCTTACCGTCCCCATTACCTCCGAACAAAACGAACTCCTGGGCGCCCTCGTGGTTGACAGTAAAGAAAAATACGCCTTTACCGATTACCACAAGGACGCCATTAAGCGCTTTTCTTTCCTGGCGGCGGCGCTTATAACCAACGTGCGCATGCGCGTGCGCCAGGAGCAAACCGCCAAGCAGCTTAAGATTTTCTACGAGGCCTCGCAGCGCTATATTTCGGCGCTCAGCGTCGACGCCGTTTTCGAGGTGCTGGCGAACATGGTCACGCAATTAACAAACTGCATTCGCACCGTGGCGATTGTTTTTAACCGGGCGACCGAAACGGGGACCATCCGCAAAATCCACGGCACGCCGCACGAGCTGGCCGAAGGTTTTGAATTCCCCATTACCGCCGGTCTCTACTCCTTTGCTTTGCAGAAACGCAAAGTCGTAAACGTGGGTGATTTCAGCCAATATGCAGGCAAATTTTATCGCTTTACACCGGAAGAAACACCGCCTCCCTGGACGGGGTCGCTTATCATTTTGCCGATCTTAGACGACGAAGCGCGTTGCCTGGGCTTGTTTTCCGTGGAAAGCGACCGGCCCTATGCCTTTACCGGCGAGATCGAACAGGTGCTTTCGACGCTCGTGGGCAACACCGCGGTCTCCTTTACGCGCGCGGTCCTGTATCAACACATGGAAACTCTGGCCACCACCGACGGCCTCACCCAGCTCAACAACCACCGCACCTTTCAGGAGCAATTGAGCAAGGAACTCGCGCGCGCCAAACGCTACAAACGGCCGCTGGCGCTCATTTTAATGGACATCGACCATTTCAAGGTTTTTAACGATACCTACGGCCATACCGTGGGCGATCTGGTGCTTAAAGAGATCGCCCTGTGCATTAAAAGCGCGATCCGCGCCAGCGATTTTCCGGCGCGCTATGGCGGGGAGGAATTTACGGTTATCCTGCCGGAAACTCCGCAGGACGGCGCGCTCATTATGGCTGAACGCATCCGCAAAACGATCGAAAATCATGTGGTGCATTCGCTTGAAAAGGAACTGCACGTAACCGTGAGCCTTGGTGTAGCGCTCTTCCCGGAACATGCCGAAACCCAACCGCTGCTGATCGAATCCGCCGACAAAGCCCTTTACCAATCCAAAGAGCAGGGCCGCAACCGCGTCACGCTTTTCCAAAAATAGTTCCAAAGTTGCATGGTATAAAAGTTGCAGGTAATATATAAAGCAATTATATAATGCTTATGTCGCATATATTTTCTTCCGATAAAGGAAAAATTATTATTTTAATCATGCCGTGCAAACAAATTCCTGCCTCTATTAGAGCCTCCCTTTAATGAAAACAAAAGTAATTATAATAGACGATGACGAGGTGTGGCGTTTTTTATACCGCCAACTCATCAAGAGCATTCCCGAAATCGAAATTATCGCGGAATTCGAAAAGGCCGAAACCGCCCTGGAGCAAATTTCGCACCTCTGCCCGGACGCGGCCATCGTCGATTTTTCGCTGCCGGGCATGACCGGGCGGGAATTCGCCGATAAAATGCGAAAGTGCCCTTCGGTAAAAGTCATTCTCGCGAGCAGCCATCAACAAGAACATTTATGCACTCTGTGCGACGAAACGGCGGTTTTTAGCATTGTCAGCAAAGATAACCCGGACAAACTCCTGCAAGACCTCAAAACCCTTTGCAAGAAATAGCCCGAAAGATGCCAGCATATCCCTCTGCCCTATTTAATCGCTCCCTATGAAAGCAATGGCGCTTGCTAAAGTCGGCCCGATAACTTCCGGCATGATGCCCTTGCAAGAACTGAATGTCCCGTTGCCGATCCCCGGCGAAAGCGAGGTTTTGATCCGGGTTTCCGCATGCGGCGTGTGTCATACGGAACTTGACATTATCGAAGGCCGCACTTCCCCGCTTTTTCTGCCGTTAATTCCGGGGCACCAGGTTGTGGGTTTTATTGAATCCGCCGGCAAAGAGGCGCATAAATTCCACCCCGGAACAAGGGTAGGCGCGGCATGGTTCCATGCCGCGTGCGGGAGCTGTATTTATTGTAAATCCGGGAAAGAAAATTTGTGCCGGGATTTTGCAGCCACCGGCAGGGATTGCAACGGCGGTTATGCAGAATATATGACCGCGCCGGAAGAATCACTGTTCACGATTCCCGATTTTTTTTCCGATGCGCAGGCCGCGCCGCTTTTATGCGCCGGAGCAATCGGATACCGGTCATTAATTTTGAGTGATATTAAAAACGGCGGCAATCTCGGACTCATGGGCTTTGGAACATCGGCGCGCTTAGTTCTGGCCATGGCTCGCAAGAAATTTCCGCAAACACAAGTCTTTGTTTTTGCCCGTAAAGCCGATCAGCAGGCCCTTGCCGTAAAAAACGGTGCGGCCTGGGCCGGCGCGCCGGATGAATTATCCCCTCAAAAACTCAATGCGATTATAGAAACCACGCCGGCCTGGGGACCGGTAATTGACGCGCTCAAAAACCTTTTGCCCGGCGGCAGGCTGATAATTAATGCTATTAGTAAAGATGAGGCCGACAAAAAACGCCTGATGGAACTCGATTACGCCGCGCATTTATGGATGGAAAAGGAGATAAAAACGGTCGCCAACGTTACGCGCGAGGATGTGCGGCAATGTTTGGCGCTCGCCGCGGCCCATTCAATAGCATTACCGGTCCAGGAATACCCGCTGGACCAGGCGAACCAGGCAATTCTGGATTTAAAGCAGGGCAAAATTAGCGGCGCAAAAGTATTGAGGATTGCGTAGCAATTTTTTTTCGTACGCGCCGTATTGCACGTGAGT